>CAZCXB010000020.1:0-16069 GCA_964502485.1 uncultured Muribaculaceae bacterium
CGCGTCTACCGATTCCGCCATCCGGGCATTGAATTGTTTCGGTAAATGCTGGGCGACAAAGGTAAATAAATTTTTTCAATGGGCAATTGAAAAAAGGCCGCCGGAAGGAAATTTCGGCGGCCTTAATGTAAGGAAGTTTGGCAAGTTAGCCGGAAACTATCTGTTTAGAAGAATTGGTTTCCCCAAGCCAAGTCTCTCGAGACTCTTCATCTGTGTCTTGGCATCACCCACAACAACAAACACCATATCTTTATAGTTAAAATGTTTGTTAATTACATCTTTTGCCATATCAAGAGTCATCTCGCTTAGGGAACTCTCCTGCTGTTTAACATAATCTGCAGGCACACCGTGATATGAGATATTGGAAAGCATACCTACAAGAGATCCCAAGGTTTCAAAAGAGGATGCCATAGCACGGGTAAGCGAATTCTTGGTCTCATCCAGCATCTCCTGTGAATAGGTGTTGTGATAGTTCCCAATGAGATCACGGAAAATCTCAACAGCATCGGCAGTAGTACTTCCCTGAACACTCGACGAGGCAGTGAAGTTGTTATAATACTTGCCGGTTGCAAAAGATGAGGAGGCCCCGTAAGTGAATCCCCTCTGCAGCCTTAGCACATCAAACAGCATACCCTGAGAGCCGGAACCTAAGCGGTAGTTAGCCACAAAAGCAGGATAGAACTCAGGATTACTGAAACTCATTGCAGTCTTACTTACAACAATCATAGATTGCGGTGAGCCCGGGTTGTCGATAAAGTAGATCTGACCCCCCTTAGCCGGGATACCCATCACAGGATCCGGAATAACAACCTCTCTGGCAGCCCAGTTTGAAGCTAATGACTGGAGTGCGTTTTCACACGCGAGAGCATCTGAAGATCCTGCGAAATTCATTACAGCTATTGAAGGTGAGAAGTTCTTGGCATAGAACTCTTTAATATCATCCATTGTAATGGCATCAATACTCTCAAAAGTACCCATATACGAACCCGCTAAGGTCCCTTGCTCGCCATAGAGAAGACGGTCACGTCCCCTTTGTGCAATACTTCTTGGGTCGGCAGATGATTGACGGATAAGAGATTTGGTCTCCTGCTTAACTCTTGCAAGAGCAGCCGGGTCAAATCTTGGGTTGAGCATTATCTCCTCTGTAAGCGACATCACCTCATTGAAATTGCGTGCAAGAGCACTGACGTTTATAACCGTACTCTCTGTATCGGAAGATACACTGATCCTGGCACCAAGCAGACCCATTGCGCTCTCCAGCTCTTCCGCTGTCTTTAAGGCGGTCCCTTCGTTCATCAGCCTGGCACTAAGATAGGAGAGACCACTCTTATCTGCAGGATCCAGCAACATTCCCCCTTTGAGGGTAATAGAGAGTTGTATAACAGGAAGCTCATCGTGAGTTATCCCGTAAACCTCCATACCGTTGGCTAATTTGAATTTCCACACATCAGGAATATTCAGAACAGGAGAGTTAGGCAGATATTCGGGCTCTACAGATCTGTCAAATAGAGATGGAGTACGTGCGTACTCATCATCTACAATAACACCTCCCTGAGATTTTAACTGCTGATCTTCTACTCTCTCTATGGTAACCTCTGCCATTTTGGAGTTATTGATAGCGAGTTCCGGCTTACCGTTTGGAACAACGCTCAGAACAAGATGGTTGCGATCTTTGAAGTATCTGTTAAATACAGAGATAACATCTTGTGAAGTAACTTTACGAAAACGCTCCAGCTCCTTTATAGAGTTATCGGGAGCTCCGCTAAACTCATTATCACGAGCCAAAAGGATAGCCTTACCCATTATACTGCTCATTCTGTTATACAGATTTACCTCCTGCATAACCTTAAGCTTCTCCAGCTCCTGCTCGTTAACTCCCTCTTGTTCAAATCTAAGGAAGGCCTCCTCTATTGCAGAGTAGACGCTGTTAAGATTTATACCGTCAAATGCCCTTACAGATATCTGAGTCTGTCCGGCTATTTCACGAGTCATATTGAATGCACTTACATTCGGAGCAAGCTTCTTCTCCTCTACAATTACCTTATAGAGAGGAGAGTTTTTACTGCCGGCAAAAAGAGAGGCGAAGGCAGATAGTGCGTATGAGTCAGGGTGATACTGTTCAACTGTAGGATATGTCAACATTATTTGAGGCAGCTTGGCATATGCATCCTCCCACATTACCAGCTTAGTAGCTGTTAGATTTGCCGGCGTTACAACCGGTTTCTCTACAGCATCTCCTGCAGGTATCTCACCAAAATACTTCTCGATAAGCTCTTTAGCCAAGGCTAGATCAAAATCTCCGGTTAAAACCAGAGTTGCATTTCCCGGAACATAGTACTTGTGATAGAACTCCTTAACATCTTCCAATGTTGCTCCTCTAAGGTCGGCAATCTCTCCTATGGTTGTCCAGCTGTATGGATGTCCCTCTGGGTAGAGCTCTTTCGCAATAATGATACTACTTTGCCCATAAGGTTGACTATCATAGTTTTGTCTCTTTTCGTTTGAAACAATATCTATCTCCCTCTCTAGACCACTCTGTGTTACGGTGTTGATAAAGAAGCCCATTCTGTCTGACTCCATCCATAAAACCTTCTCGAGGGCATCGCGTGGTACTGCCTCATAGTAGTTTGTCCCATCGGCATTTGTAGATCCGTTAAAAGTACCCCCCATTCGGGCAATCTTCTGGAAAAAGGCGTTGCGGGGCAGATTTTCTGATCTCTGAAAAAGCATATGTTCAAAGAAGTGGGCAAACCCGGTCTTTCCCGGTCTCTCCCGGCCAGAGCCAACATGATACTGAATTGCAACAGCCACTACAGGGTCTGAATGATCCTGGTGGAGAACTACTTTGAGTCCATTTGCAAGGGTGTACTTTTCGTAACTCAATTTAACCTCCGAAGACTTATCTGCGCAAGAGAGCACAAACATAAGGGAGGCAAAAACCAATAACGACCTGATTAATTTTGACATAAAATATTTTTTGTTAGTTAATATTAGATAAAGTTTGGTTAATATCAGATAAAGTTGATGCAGTTTAACAAATATATAAAAAGTAATACTCATTA
The DNA here is from genome assembly GCA_964502485.1 of uncultured Muribaculaceae bacterium. Taxonomy (GTDB): domain Bacteria; phylum Bacteroidota; class Bacteroidia; order Bacteroidales; family UBA932; genus Bact-08. The sequence continues at coordinate 3,063 of CAZCXB010000020.1, forward strand.
TCAGAAAATAATTACCTTTGTCTCGCTGAATAGTTAAGGGAACTCCGTGTGAACCGGAGACAGTACCCGCTGCTGTGATGCTTTACCCCCCGGGGTTGTCCTCTTTTTTAACCACTGCCCATAAGGCGGGAAGGTGCAGGATGTAAAAAGCTAAGTCAGAAGACCTGCTACAAAGCACTTATATTTTTAATCGAACTTTCGGGAGATAGGGCGCGATGTACAAGAGGTTATCTTTTTTTTACGTATTTGCACTGTTTTTAACTGCACTACAGTTAAACACTATTACTTCGTCCGCTCTCTCTTCTGATACCACAAAGAGGCGAGGACTCGACTCCGTTGTTGTCATTTCCGGCTTCACTAAAGGGACAACGGCTAACAGAGGGTTTGGAGTGGGGACAAATATTATCTCTGCAACACCCGAGTCTATCTCAAGGGCAAAGATCACCTCTCTTGCAGGTTTTCTCAGTGAGTCAAGTGCTGTATATCTCAAGGAGTATGGCAGAGGAATGGGTGCATTTATTTCTGTAAGAGGGACATCATCTTCTCACACCTCTATAACATGGAATGGGATGAATATGTCTATACCCACTCTGGGGCAGACAGACCTTTCGCATATACCTGTCTACTTTTTCGATAAAATGTATCTACATATTGGCGGAGGCTCTGCCCTATATGGAGACGGAAGCATAGGAGGGGCTATTCAGCTCAACACATCTCCAATGTGGATAAACGGAGTGAGTGGCGATCTCCTAATCTCCGGGGGGAGCTTCTCTACTCTGTTCACAGGAGCAACAGTAAGATATTCAAATAAAAAGTCAGAGTCAAGAACCAGCCTGTTTAGATCTGCAGCAAAGAATAACTACGCCTTCCCAAACAACACAAAATTAGGGATGCCTCAGGAACGGCTAAATAATGCAGCCTATGAAAACCTGGGCTTTATGCAGGAGTTTCATCATAAACTCAAAGACTCCTCACTGCTGTCAGTAAATCTTTGGTTGTTAGGTTTTAACAGGCAGATACAACCATCTGTCTCTCTCAACGACAGACCGGAGAGTTATGCATCGATAATTGACAATAACCTAAGGACATCTGTATCTTACAGCGGATCTTCTTCTAAACTCTCTTATAGTGCGATGTTTGCCTATTCATATGATTATGAAAGGTATAAAGTGGATGTAATTGCTGCTTCCAGGCTCCACTTAGCCTCAGAGCTCCAGTATTCCGTCTCCGGTTTCTTAATAAAAGGGGGAGCAACAGCAGAGATTATTACACCCTCTGCTCAATCCTACGAGGGATCCGTAAAGGAGGAGAGGGGGTACATCTTTCTTCTGTCAAGATATAGTCTGCTCAACAACCTGACCCTCTCTGCAGGTCTTAGAGCAGGCGGTGTTACCAACAGTAAGGTGCCTGTTATGCCAAGTGCAGATATAAAGTTCACGCCGCTAAGAAGATCGGGACATACACTAAGTCTAAGAACATCTGCTTCAAGAAACAGTAAGGTACCCTCTCTCAATGACAGATATTGGGGAGGTCTTCACAGCTATCTAAGAAGCGAGCACTCATTAACGGTTGAGGGTGGGGTAGATTACTCTTATATTAAGGATTTTCGCGAGCTCACACTTTTTGCTACAATTTACCGGAGCAGGGTCGAGGATTGGATAAGATGGCTTCCTGCCGGACAGGTGTGGAGACCTCAAAATATACCGGAGGTTCTGTCACGGGGAGGGGAGATAGGTCTCTCGGGTTCGGTGGCTTTTGAAGGTGTTAAGCTCTCCGGAGTAATCAACTACAACTATACAGATATCAGAATGGTAAAGTCGTTAAGGTTTGAAGAGCCCTCTGTGGGTAAACAACTGGCCTACCAACCGCTCCACTCTCTGAGAACCAATATAAGTGTACAAAGGGGAGATCTCTCTGCATTCGTAAACGTTTCATACACAGGAGAGAGAAGCTCGCTTGATATCTACGATCGTCTACCTGCCTATCTGCTCACAGATGTGGGCTTTAACTGGAGTATCTCTCTTCCCGGAGTAAGCAGAGTAGCTTCGGGGCGAGGTTTGGTCCTAAACCCGGTTGTCAAGAATATCTTTAATACAAGATATCAGAATGTTAAATTTTACGCAATGCCCGGAATAAACTGGCAGGTGTCGTTGAGATGGAATTTTTAATACAAAATAAAGCAAGAAGAATTATGAAAAAATGTTTACTCAGATCATTTACGGCTCTATTTGCCGCACTTATGATCTTTTCGTGTACCAAAGAGAGCAAGGTTGAGATTATCCCTATGGATAAGAAAGTTATTGTCATAAACCAGGGGAACTATACAGAGCACTCTGCAAGTATCTCACTGTATGATGAGGTTACAGGAGAGATTCAGAATAGAGTATTTGAAACTGCGAACGGAATCTCTATAGGTGCAACTATAATCTCCGGAACTGTCTCCCCGGACAAAAAGGCCTACCTGATATGTAATAACCCCGATAAGATTGAGATAATTGACTCAAAAACAGGTAAAATAACCTCTACACCAATCACAGAGGGGCTTGCATCACCACGTTCCGCTGTCATCTATAATGGCAGAATCTATGTCACCAACTGGGATTATGAGTACAACACTCTCCCTTCCGGCTTCTGGGAGTTTCATAAATCATACATTGCTGTATATGATCTATCCAGCAAAACTTTTATTAAAAAGGTTTTAGTGGGTACAGATGCAGAGGGTCTGGTTATCTACGGCAACAGACTCTTTGTCGCAGTTAAAGAGGGGATAAGGGTAGTTGAGATATCAGGAGATCAGCTGACGGTGGTGAATACTATCAGATCGCCTCAGGTAACAGGTGCGGCAAAGCATCTTACATTTGACAAGAGTGCAAAGATTTGGGCATCATTTCCGGATAAGGGTGTGATCCAAGTAGATCCTGTTACAATGGCGGTTTTAAGAGTTGCAGAGGTGCCTGTTGACTATATGGATGGCTATATAACTGCAGATAACAAGGGTGAGAAGATATATACATACAATACAACATTCAACGCCTCTTATATGCCGGAAGAGGCCTCGGTTTACTCTGTAGATGTAAGTAATGGGACTGTTTCAAAAATCTTCTCCGGAACATATTTCTATGGCATAGGCGTTAGCCCCTCCACCGGAAACATCTTTACAGCCGAGGTGAGTTTCACCTCAAATTCCGTAATGAAAGTTTTTGGCCCTGATGGTTCTCTCAAAGGATCAGCAACTTCCGGAGTAGGCACATGCCGCTACCTATTCTTTTAAAAAATGGGGGTCTGACCCCCATTTTCTCCATTTTCCACCGGGGTCTGACCCCCATTTCCAAATTACATAAAAAAATGGGGGTCAGACCCCCATTTTTTGCCACAAATGTATGCAAGGTCCACAACCCTTGCCAAGGTGTTACTCCGGCAGATGGTATGTGATGGTTTTGATGATGTCGGGGTGGATGCTGTTTGCTACGGGGCAGGTTTTAACGCTTGCCTCTATGAATCTCATCTGTTTAGGGGTATAATCATTTCTTGGGAGATAGATGTCGAGTTTAAGTTCGGCGACTCTTCTTGGGTTGGAGGCCATAACTTTTTCGGTCTCGATACGCATACCGTCTACCGAGAAACCGTGTGTCTGAGCTGCGATGCCCATTATTGTCATCATACACGAACCGAGAGAGGTCGCGAACAGATCGGTGGGTGAGAACATCTCCCCTTTGCCGTTATTATCTTCCGGAGCTTCGGTTATCAGCTTGCTGCCTGACTTAAGGTGTTCTGCCTCAGTTTTTAGCTCTCCAATGTAGATTGTTCTGATCTTTGTCATGATTATGTCTGTTTATGTCTGTTTATATCTGTTTATATATTAGGTTACTCTATAGCTTCGCCCTTTAGAGTTGCCGAAGTGCATGAGGTTACCTTAACTCTAACGTAATCGCCCACTTTATGTTCACCTGCAGGGAAAATACATATCTTGTTCTGAGAGGTTCTTCCCGAGAGCTCTGCCTTTGATCTTTTGGATAGCCCCTCTACCAGCACCTCCACCTCTTTGCCCAAATCGGCCTTGTTAGATATATGAGAGAGCTCATTCTGAAGCTCTATGATCTCATTGAGACGGCTGTTTTTAACCTGCGGAGGAACATCGTCGGCTAAATTTTGTGCAGCTGTGGTATCGGGCCTCTGAGAGTACTGAAACATAAATGAGGTGTAGTAGCCGGCCTCTCTCATAATTGAGAGGGTATCCAGATGGTCCTGCTCGCTCTCCCCACAGAAACCGGCAATGATATCTGTGCTTACAGAGCAATCGGGAAGCATCGTTCTTATCTTATCCAGCCTTAGAAGATACTCTTGGCGGGTGTACTTTCGGTTCATCCGTTTAAGAACAGCATCACTCCCGGATTGCACCGGAAGATGTATATGACGGCAGATGTTGGGATACTTTACCATTGTTGTAAGTACAGAGTCATCCATATCTTTCGGATGGGATGTTGAGAATCGCACCCTAAGCAGAGGGCTTATCTGAGCAACCATCTCAAGGAGCTTTGAAAAGGAGATACTCTCTTTGAATGAGATACTCTCTTTGGATGTACTCTCAGGATCTGAAGCATCCCAATTGAATGAGTTAACATTCTGCCCAAGTAGTGTAATCTCCCGGTAACCGTTTGCAAACAGATCTTTAGCTTCGTCGATTATACTTTGCGGATTACGGCTTCTCTCACGCCCCCTTACATATGGAACCACACAGTATGAGCAGAAGTTATTACACCCTCTCATAATTGAGATAAATGCCGAGACACCATTCTTGTCCATCCTTACAGGAGATATATCCTCGTAGGTCTCCTCCATTGAAAGAATCGTGTTTATCTGCTTCTCTCCTGTGGCAAGCGCCTCCAACAGACGAGGAAGATCCCTGTAGGAGTCAGGGCCGGCAACTATATCAGCAACACCATGCTCAAGAAGTCTCTCTTCAAGTCTCTCTGCCATACACCCAAGAATTCCCACGGATAGAGACCTCCTCTTGCTCTTCATAGCACGAAGATGCTCCAATCTGGACCATATCTTCTGCTCTGCATTATCTCTTATAGAACAGGTGTTTATTAAAATCAGAGAGGCATCTTCTGCTTTGTCACAGAGCGAGTATCCAGCTTGCTGAAGCACAGCCAAAACTACCTCACTGTCATTGACATTCATCTGACAGCCGTAAGTTTCTATATATACTTGTGATAGTTTTTTGTCTAAGATAGGTTTTACGGAATAATATTTGTTTGTCATCACCTAAGTTAAATATTACGCAAATATATGCTTTTTTATACCTTTGCGGTAATTCAAACCCTAAATTATGAAGAGATTATTATATCTGTTGCTGATTCTTATAGTGGTAGCTCCCGGCTGTTCTAAACTTGGAGATATTAATATTCAGGAGATAGGAATAAAGAGTTTCCGTCTGATAAACACCTCAACGGCGAACATAGAGATAGAGTATAAAATAGAGAACCCTTCCAAAAGAGAGCTTATCCTTATCAACGGTGACGGACTTCTGAGAAAGAGCGGCAATAACTTTGCGAGAGTTTACCTTATAGAGGCAGATACAGTGCCTCCGGGTACCCATAGTACTAACAGAGCTCTGTTTCGTGTAGAGATTCTGGACCCTCTATCCCTTCTTGCAATGGGGCTTAATGTCTCAAGATGGCACTATAACGACTTTCGTATAGATGTAAGTGCAGATGTGAAGATATCCGGGAGAGGTAAAAAGAGGATCAAGTTTAAGGATATTCCTTTGGAGAATCTGGCCGGAAGATTATAACTATTCTTAATAATATATTTGGTTATGAGAAATATAAGATCTTTTTTCTACGTTATACTATCTGCTTTTCTTTTTGCCGGTGTAAACTCTGTCGGTTACTCCCAAACCGGATTCGAGAACCGGGATACAATTCCAAAAGGTGTAATACATATCGACTCCACCTATCTTAACAAGGATATATTTTCAATTATTGAGGAGAGATCTCTTAATAGAAGTAATATTACTATAAAACAGAGCCCTCATATTGCTCAAGCTGTTTATAGTCAGATTGCTAACGCATCTCTTAAAAGAGTTAACGGTTACAGAATAAGAATTTTCTTTGATAATAAACAGGATGCAAGGGTAAAATCACAAGAGTTAGAGAGATCATTTCCGGAGCAGTTTCCCGGAGTTGGAGTATACCGAACGTATGATAACCCCTATTTTAAAGTTACAATTGGTGACTACCGCTCAAGATCGGATGCCATGAGAATGCTCCGAATGGTGGAGGCTCTCTATCCATCTGCATTCATTGTTCGGGAACCGATTAACTTCCCGCCTCTTTAATACCTAAATACTCTTGTTTCTCCACCACTTTGGCTGGAATCTGCTCGCAAGCCTTCTTAGAGGAGTGATATATCTCTCAATCTTTTCGGGATAGATATCAGAGATATTAATCATAATTCCTGTCTCCTCAACCCCGCCGAAACCGTCATTTACAGCAGTTCCGAACACCCTCATAGAGGGAGAGAGGTTCATATAGGAGTTGATAAGCGGCGGAATATTCTCTCCAAGTCCCCTTATCTCCTTTGAAAGCTGCTTATATGCCTCTTTATAGTCGGTGTGTGAGAAGAGCTCTTTAAAATATGGATTATCCCTGTCGTAGTCAAGAGGCAAAATAGGTGTAACAAGCCCCTCCTTATCGCTGAAGTACTGATTTAAAAAGCTTAGAAGAGTGTTTCTTGCCGTAGAGTTATATGAGGAGTACATAGTGACCTTCCCAAAAAAGTACTTGATATGAGGATATCTAAGAACAAGGGCACCAAGTCCATCCCAGAGGTTGTCAAGTGCATAGAGACCTTTTCTCCTTATGTTTGTACTCTGATAGTTGGGTTGAATAAAGGATCTGCCCAGTTCGATAGTGAATGGGAGGTACTCATGGACAAAGTTGTCGGAGAAATTAAATAACTCTCTGGTAGCCATATGATGAGTATCAAGCCCCGAACATTTGATATACCGGTATCCACCAAGAATCTCCATATCTTTGGGATCCCACACTATAAGCTGCTTATAAGGATTCTTTGAATCTGTATCAAACTCATCCAGATCTATCGATTTCCCGGTACCACCACCGGCAAGACGGAAGGAGATCTCCCTTAATCTTGCAATCTCTCTCATGGTGTGAGGGGAGTCGTGAGCCGTCACCTCATATAATTTGTTGTCACCCTTGCGGGTGTTTCTGATAAATTTGTCGTTTGTAAGCTCATCTGTAATGAGCTTTCTGTCAACGGGTAATATTACTGCTTCCATAACTGTTTTTTAATGAATAGACTCTCTCTCTTATCTCTCTGTTCCAAAAAGCGGCGGTACCTTCGTTTGCCAGACGCTCGTGTGGAACGGGCTCTCCTATATAAACATCAAACTCGGCATTTCGTTGTCTGAACATCTCCCTCGGTAGAAGGGCGATCTCAAAATTGAACTTAATTCCAAGCCATTTTCTCAGATTTGCAATGCGATAGAAGAGGTTTGAGTTTCGGCCCTCAAAGAAGACAGGGAGAATATCTCTCCTATACTTTAGTGCCTGGTTAATATAGCTTCTCTTCCAATCCAAATCTTCGATCTTTGTGCCTGTAAGTCTGGAACACAGACCTGCAGGGAAGTAAAGGACCTGATTTCCATCGCTGTAACTCTCGGTTATCATCCTGGCAACCTCAGGGCTCTGTTTGCCGAACTTATTGACAGGGATGAAAACGGGTTTTAAAGGCTCAATATTGTATAGAATATCATTGACCACAAACTTTATGTTCTTGAAGATCTTCCCAAACAGATCTATAAGAACAACTCCGTCAAGACCTCCGAGAGGGTGGTTGGAGGCGATTATATATGTAGCATCATGGTTAAACTTGTCAATCCCATGTACATTGTATCTAATATTCAATTTCTTAAGTGTTGCTCCCGCAAACTCGGTTCCACTAAGATGACCGTGTTCGTCCAGAATTTCATTTATAAAATCCTGGTGAATAAGTCTCTTTAACCAGTTTATTAAAAAACGGGGTATAATCTTAAGTAGCCGTGAATTTTTTCCGGCAATTACACTCTCAATATCAATCCTCATTTTACTTATCTTTTCACCCTCTCAATCGGGTTATTAGTCATCCGCGAAGTTAAATAAAAATCATATCTTTGCACAAACGCTCCTAAATATATGTTAAAACAGGGACTACAACAAAAATTAATGCAGAAGCTCTCTCCGCTTCAGATTCAGACAATCAAGCTGTTGGAATTGCCGACAATGGAGCTGGAGCAGAGGATAAAAAAAGAGTTAGAGGAGAATCCGGTATTGGACGAAGCAACCGATGCTGACGATTTGGAGGATGGCCCCGGAGGGACGGTCTCTTTAAGCGATTACTCTGTTGATGATCAAATCCCATCATATAAGCTGTATGCAAATAATCAGGGAAAGGATTTAAAGCCGCAGTACAGTATCTTTTCCGTTAAGGAGAGTTTTCATCAATCTTTGCTTACTCAGCTTGGATACAGTCAGTTAGATTCGAGAGAGAGATCTATAGCCGGCTTTATTATAGGCAGCCTTGACGATGACGGATATCTCAGACGCGATTTGGAGGCTCTTGCAGATGATATTGTATTTCGTCAGGGGATTGAGACAAACGAGAACGAACTTGAGCTGATATTAAAGAAGATACAGGAGTTTGAACCTGTAGGAATTGGGGCACGCGATCTTAGAGAGTGCCTTCTGCTTCAGATTAGATCAAGAGAGAGCTCCCCCGGACAGAAACTTGCTGAGAGAATTCTTGAAGAGCACTTTACCGAGTTTACAAAGAAACATTACCATAAGATTTTATCACGCCTCTCTATTTCGGAAGATCAGTTAAGAGATGCCATAGATGAGATAGTGCGACTTAATCCGAGACCAGGTGGGCAGATAGATGACTCCTATACAGAACAGGCACAGCAGGTTGTCCCCGATTTTCTGTTAGATTTTAAGGATGGCGAACTTGTGATGTCAATGCCCCGGTTCTCTGTTCCTGAGTTGAAGGTAAACAAGAGGTATGCAGATATGCTTCTGAGCTCGGCAAATTCCGATAAATCGGGGAAAGAGGCAGCTACCTTTGTTAAGCAGAAGCTTGACTCGGCAAAGTGGTTTATAGAGGCAATAAGACAGAGACACAACACCCTGCAAAACACGATGAATGCAATTATCGATTTTCAGCGGGAGTTCTTTATTGACGGAGATGAGACCAAGCTGAGACCTATGGTTCTTAAGAACATTGCAGAGAAGACCCATCTCGATATCTCAACAATTTCGAGGGTGGTAAACTGTAAATATATCCAGACCCACTTTGGAATATACCCCCTTAAGTACTTCTTCTCGGAGGGTCTGATGACAGATTCGGGAGAGGAGGTCTCAACCCGCGAGATTAAAAACATACTTGCAGAGAGTATAGATGTAGAGGATAAGAAGAAACCGCTTACAGATGAGGAGCTTGTTGCTGTTCTTCACGATAAGGGGTATAATGTTGCAAGAAGGACAGTTGCTAAGTACAGGGAGCAGCTCAATATCCCTATCGCAAGGCTTAGAAAAGAGCTTTAAACTATATAATATGAACAGATTAATCTCGGGACTACTCTTAATAGTCCTGTTAACCGGCTGTAAAATGAAAGAGCAGGCACATCTTATTATAATCAATGCAAATGTTTATACTGTCGACAGTGCATTTTCCAAATGTACTGCAATAGCAGTGAGAGATGGTATAATAATAGATACGGGAGACGATGACTCGATCTTAGATCGTTATCGCTCCGGTGAGATTCTTGATCTAAAGGGGAGGGCTCTCTATCCCGGCTTTAATGATGCTCACTGTCACCTATTTGGAATGGGATTAGGACTCTCAAGGGTAGATCTTAGAGGGGCAAAATCATTTGATGAGATTCTCCGGCGATTGTCCAAAAAACAGGAGGAGAGTAAGCCTAAGTACCTTGCAGGGGATGGTTGGGACCAGAACCTTTGGGAGGTTAAGGAGTTCCCGGACAACAAACAACTTAACGCTCTGTTTCCGGATATCCCTGTAGTTCTCTCGCGAGTCGATTTCCATGCCGTAATAGTCAATGATGCAGCGATAAAAGCTTTAGGAATAACTCCGGGAGATGACTCATATCCCAAAGGGGAGGCGGTAGTAAAAGATGGCCGCTTTACAGGCCTCTTTCTTGAGGGAACAGCTGACCGGTTTAAAACAGTTCTTCCGGAACCGGATAGAGAGGAGGCAGAGAGTGTGCTTCTTGCCGCTCAGCAGGAGTGCTTCAGATATGGACTAACCTCTCTCTCTCATGGAGGCGAATCTCTTGGAATAATTGAGATAATGGATGATATGTACAGCGATAACCGTCTAAAAATAAGAACCGACGTCTGGCTCACTCCGGATGAGAGTAATTTGAAGAGGTTTACATCTCCCTACATAAACTCAAGAATGAGAATATCTGCAATAAAGATCTATGTTGATGGGGCACTCGGATCAAGAGGGGCACTTATGCTTGAACCCTACTCAGATATGCCACTTGTTAAAGGGCTTAAGGTTATAACCACAGAAGAGTTTAAAAGATTGTGCGAATGGGCTTATAATCATGGATTTCAGGTTGCAACACACTGCATAGGGGATGCCGCAAACAGGGAGGCCCTTAATGTATATTCGGAGTTTCTACGTGAGGGAAATGATCTTAGATGGAGAATTGAGCACTCTCAGGTAGTTCATCCAGATGATTTCGAACTGTTTGGCAAGTACTCCATTGTTCCTTCTATTCAACCGACACACGCCACATCAGATATGCTATGGGCAGATGAGAGACTTGGGGAGAGGATAGAGTACGCTTATGCATACAAGAGACTTCTCGATCAGCTTGGCTGGATCCCTTCCGGAACCGATTTCCCTATTGAGGAGGTTAACCCTATCTATACATTCTATGCTGCTCACTTCCGTAAAAATCCACTATCTGTTTCAGGGCCTGTATTTGAGCCGGAGAACTCTCTAACAAGGGAGGAGGCGCTAAGATCAATGACAATCTGGGCTGCTAAGGCAACCTTTGAAGAGGATAAGAAGGGGAGTATCGAGAGGGGCAAATATGCAGACTTCACGGTGCTTGACACAGATATTATGACAGCAGCAGATAGTACAATTCCGCAGACTAAGGTTCTTATGACTTTTGTCGGAGGAGAGTTGGTCTACAGCTTACTGCCGTAGGCGAGATCGCCGGCATCTCCCAATCCGGGAACAATATAGGCTTTTATTGTAAGCTCTTCATCTATCGCTCCCACCCATAAGGTTGTTGTTTTGTGGGGAAGATGTTTGGAGAGATACTCAATACCCTCGGTACTTGCAATCGGGCATATTATATGAGTATGCTCGGGAGATTCACTCTCACAAAGTTTGTTATATGTCAGAACAAGAGAAGAACCGGTTGCAAGCATAGTATCTGCAAGAAGCAGAGTTTTTCCTCCGACAGAGGGGCTGCTTGCGTACTCAAGGTGGATAGTGAACCGGTTATCCTTTCCATACTTTCTATATGCTGCAATAAAAGCGTTCTGAGCCTTGTCGAAGATACCGAGCATCCCGTGATGCAGAGGCAAACCTGCCCTCATTATGCTGGCAATGACAATATTATTGTCACAGGTGCTGCACTTGGCAATACCAAGCGGGGTATGAATATCCTTGGAGCTATAATTGAGCACTTTGCTGATCTCATAGGCAAAAACAGCTCCAATCCTCTCAAGATTGCTACGAAACCTCATACTATCTTTTTGAATAACAGAGTCCCTGATCTCTGCCATAAAGTTATTCAAAGCAGAGTTATTTTCACCAATGTTGATTATTTTCATTATGCAGACAATTGAAAAATTTGCCAAATATAGGAATAAATCAGATGATTCCATCGTCGGCAAAGCTAAAGTAGCCGTCACCCGCTATTATCAGGTGGTCTAACAGAGAGATATCAAACAGTGATGCGGCATCTTTGAGGATCTTAGTCTGAACCTTATCATTCTCTCCCGGGATCGGATTTCCAGAGGGGTGGTTATGAACAAGAATTATTGAACTTGCCAGCTTCTCCAGTGCGCTCCTGATTACAATCTTTACATCAACAACAGTTGCAGATACACCCCCTATACTAAGTCTCTCTTTTGAGATAAGTTTATTAGCCCTGTTAAGATACATAACCCAGCACTCTTCGTGACTAAGATCCCGTAGAATCGGGCTGATTATTTTTGCAGCATATGCAGAAGACTGAATCTTTGGCTGCTCTTTGCCTACGGAGGTCTGAAAACGCCTGAAAATCTCAAATACAGAGAGGAGAAGTACAGCCTTAGATGGTCCGATTCCTCTGATCTTGGTAAGATCTCCCAATGAGAGCCTGCCGAGCTCCCTCAAATTGTTCCCTGCAGCCGAAATAATCTTTCTTGAGAGATCTACCGCACTATCCTCCTTTGTCCCCGAAGAGATAAGAATTGCAATCAACTCCGCATCACTAAGGGAGCTTGCCCCCTTGGCTATAAGTTTCTCTCTGGGTCTCTCGTCCTCCAGCCAACTTTTAATAGGTAATCTCTTCGCCATATAAGATAAAATAAAAATGCCTCCCAAAATTGGGAAGCATTTTCCATTCATCTCAGACAAATTGTAAAAATTAACCTAATTTGTTAACATACGCAGCAATACCGCTTTTTAGATTTGCTGCTTTGTTTTTGTGAATAACATTAATCTTAGCCAATTTATCTAACATTGAAGATACTTTTGGTAACATTGCCAATGCAGCCTCTTTCTCTGTAGTGTTTCGTAATGCTTTTATAGCATTACGTGTTGTGCGTGCATAGTACTTGTTATGAACTCTGCGCTTCGCGCTTTGGCGCGCGCGCTTTTCTGCTGATGCGTGATTTGCCATTTTGTAAATTTTTTTTTGTAGTCCGTAGGGGAATCGAACCCCTATTGCAAGAATGAAAATCTTGAGT
>CAZCXB010000021.1:0-15915 GCA_964502485.1 uncultured Muribaculaceae bacterium
ATGAACACTGTTATCAGCATGGTTTGGTATGGCAATAATTACAATATTATTAAAAAAGGAGCTTTAATACTAAATATATTTATTATAGTTTGCTTTTAAATAAAATTATTTATTATGTTTGTACTTGAATTGTTCGAAAATTGTATTGAGGACAATTGTTAGAAAGTTATTAAGGAACTAATTGAAATTTATAAATATGAAGAGACTCGTTATTTTATTTGTAATGTTCGCCATGAGCTTGTCTGTTTATGGTCAGGGTAAACCAAAGTATATGTGGATAGATTGTGAAGCTAATTTCCAAAGAATGGGATCAGCTGACTCTATCAGGTATTATCTGCAAAAGTTAAAAAGAATAGGTTTTACAGATGTGGTTGTCGATGTGAAATCCATTATGGGAGAGGTCCTGTACAAAAGTAAGATTGCGCCTTATATGGGTGAGTGGGATGGATATTACAGAGGTGAAGATTTCGATATGATGGGTATCTTTATTAAAGAGGGGCATAAACTCGGGCTGAAGGTTCATGCCTCTCTTAACATTTTTGCCGGCGGGCATAACTTCTTTAACAGGGGAGTTATTTATAAGCAGTACCCTCAGTGGCAATCTCAGGTATATTGGGAGGGTAAGATAATGCCTATTGGAGAGATGAAGTGGAATTATAATGGTATGATGAATCCTGCGAATCCGGAGGTTCAGAAGTATCAGTTAGATATTCTGCGTGAGTTTGCTTCAAAGTATAAGAAACTCGATGGTCTTATCTTAGACAGGATGAGGTTCGATAATATTACATCTGACTTCAGCCCGCTCTCTAAGAGGCTTTTTGAAGAGTACTCAGGAGTAAAGGCGGAGAATTTCCCCGACGATATTCTCTATTGGGTAAAGAAAGATGATGGGAAAATGGAGTATAAGACAGGAAAACTATTCCCTTTATGGTCAGAGTGGAGAGCAATGGTGATTAAGAATTTTATGCAGGATGCTCATAATATGTTAAGGGATGTTAACAGGAAGCTTCTTATAGGTGTATATACCGGAGCGTGGTACCCTACATATTACTATGTGGGTGTGAATTTTACAAGTAAGGATTATGACCCTTCAAAGGAGTTTTGGTGGGCAACGCCGGAGTATAAAAAGAGTGGATATGCCGAGCTGATGGATTTTTATATGACGGGGCTATATTATACTACAGTTACAAAGGAAGATCTTGATAATGCAACCGGCAAACCTGGTCGTAGAGATGAACCGGGTATGGATAACAGCAGAACTTACTGGTACACTGTAGAGGGGGGATCGGAGCTGGTAAAAGAGATAACCCGCGGAGTTGTTCCTGTTATAGGTTCATTATATGTAGAGCAGTACGAGGGGGATGACAAGACATTTTCAAGAGCTGTTAAACAGGCACTTAAAAGCAATGATGGTGGACTTATGATTTTTGATATGTCTCACATTGTTACCAGAAAGTGGTGGGATATACTTGAGAAGAGTATTAAGGAGAATTAATCGACGAAACTTCGTCAAAAAAAATAATTATTTATAAATCTAAGGCATTCTATGGAAAAAGTTCATCTGATTTTCAAGAATCTCCGGACATTGAGGGCGATGGCGCTCGCAATGTTCTTTCTTACTATCTGCTCATATGCTGCATATGCGCAGAGTGGTGTAAGAGGTAAAATTACCGACACCAGAGGCGAGCCGGTTATAGGGGCTGTAGTTCTTATTAAGGGAACAAACACCTATACTGCGAGCGATATGAGAGGGAATTATACTATTGCGGCTTCTGCCGGCAATATAATCGAGTTTACATTTCTTGGTATGGAGAGCCAGGAGGTAAACTATAATGGACAAGCTGTAATAAACATTGTAATGAAGGAGTCGGCATCTGCCCTTGATGAGATCATTGTGGTTGGTTACGGCACTCAGCAAAAATCAAGTCTTACAGGCTCGGTAACCCAGATTAAGGGTTCTGAACTACTTAAGACACCTGCCACGAATATCTCAAGTATTCTGGGTGGGCGTGTTGCCGGTGTCTCCTCTGTTCAGGAGTCGGGACAGCCGGGAGCTGACTTTGCCGGACTTAGAATTCGGGGTTCACGTGCGGGTGTTGCCTACATTGTAGATGGTATGCCTCGCTCTATTGACAACATCGATCCTAATGATGTGGAGAGCATATCAATTCTTAAGGATGCCTCTTCGGCTGCTGTCTATGGTCTTCAGAGTGCCGGAGGTGTTATTATTATAACTACCAAGAAGGGTAAGAGCGGAGAGTCAAAGATTAGCTATAAAGGATCTATGGGTGCCTCTATGAATGCAAATTTCCCTCAGTTTCTGGATGGTCCGGGTTATGCCTACTGGTATAACAAGGCAAGGGTTCTTGATGGAAATGACCCTGTATTTACAGAGAGCCAGGTTGCAAAGATGCTAAATGGCGATCCTACCGATGGATGGGGAAACACAGACTGGATTAAAGAGACTTACAAAATTGGTATAAATGAGCAGCACAATGTAACTGCTACCGGAGGTACAGATAAGATTAAGTACTTTGCTTCGCTTGGATTTCTGGATCAAAAAGGTAATATTGAAACTTTTACATTTTCAAGATATAACTTAAGAAGTAATATAGATGCAAAAGTAGCTAAGAACCTAACACTGACACTGGGTATTGCTGGGAGTGTAAGCGATACACGTTCGCCCGGATATGGTGCCGGTGGCTCGGGTGCAGCAGGTTACTCTGCTCCTGCATGGTTGTCTGTTGCAGAACAAGCTGCTTACGCACACCCTTATCTGCCAATGGAGATAAACGGGGTTCCTGTTGCTAGTAGAAATGCATACAATAATGCAATCAACCCTGTGGCAGCAGCTACATTATCGGGAAATAACAGATCTGTATCTAATTCAATTCAGACAAACATTACCCTACGTTGGGATATTCCTTGGGTTAAAGGTCTAGATATTAGATATACAGGCGGATATGACTATAATGTTACTGTTTCCAAAAACTTTAGTACCCCTTATAAGGTACTCCTTGAGACACTACCTAACTCAACCACCTCTGAGATCGCTTTCGGTCTTACAACAGATGCAAGGAATCAGGTAGACAGAACTCTGGGAGAGGGTCTGTCACAGTGGAGCAGAATGGTATCTCAGAGCAGTATCAACTACGCAAATATAATAGGGAAGCACAATGTGGACGCAATGTTTCTGATGGAAGCAAGGGATTATAAAACTAATCGTTTCGCCGCTTATGGAAAAGGGTTCTACTTTACTGAGCTTCCTGAACTCAATATGGCAAGGGTTCCATCTGACAGCCCTATATCGGGATCAAGTGATGCAAACAGAAGCTTAGGTTTTGTAGGTCGTGTAAAATATGACTATGACAACCGCTATCTTGCCGAAGTATCTGCACGTTATGACGGTTCCTATAAATTTGCAGGAAACGTTGACGGAAAGAGATGGGGTCTATTCCCATCAATATCATTAGGATGGAGAATATCCAACGAAGAGTTTTTCCGCGGAGTGGCAGATTTTGTAGATAATCTAAAAATCAGAGGCTCGGTTGGAGTATTGGGGTCAGACCCCGTTTCTCCTTATGCGTTTCTTAGTACAATGAGTTTTATTGGTGGAAGCAATCCTGTTCCTCAGGTTATTTTCAATGGTCAGCAACAGAATGGTCTTATGACTACTGCTGTAGCTAATCCTAATCTGACTTGGGAGAAGATGATTGCCTATAACTTTGGTTTTGACGCATCTCTTTGGAGCAGAAAACTTGGAATTGAGTTTGATGTTTTTTATAACTATACCTGGGATATATTGGGATCACAGGGTGCAATGCCTGGCTCTATGGGTGGATACTATACTACTTATGTAAATAACAATAGTGTAGATTCTAAAGGTATTGACCTGATGCTTACTCACGACAGCAGAGTAGGTGCATTTTACTATGGTGCAAAACTTAATCTCAGCTACGCTAAAACACGTTATCTGAAGTATCAGGACAGTCCTAACACTCCTGACTATGCTAAGAGAATAGGTAAATCTCCGTGGGCGATGCCGGGTCTTGTAGCTATTGGACTGTTCCAGAGCGAAGAGGAGATAGATAACTCTGCTTATATTCAAGGAGCAAGACCTCGTCCGGGAGATATTAAGTATAAAGATCTAAATGGTGATGGTATTATCTCATATGCTCAGGATCGTGCTCTTGTTGGAAGACCTAACAGACCGGAGCTTACTGCTGGTCTTGATATCTATGGTGGATGGAGAGGGTTTGACTTCTCAATGTTATTTACAGCGGGTGCCTTGAATGAGATCTCTCTTACAGGTACTTACTATAACTATAACGACGACAATACAATTTACACAAGACCTTTCCGTGCAGGTGCAAACTCTCCTGTCTATCTTGTTGAACAGTCGTGGAGACCTGACAACACTGAGGGTACTTTCCCAAGACTTTCACTTACACCTCCAAATACTAATAATGCATATGCATCTACATTCTGGTTCAGAGATGGTAAGTATGTAAGAATGAAATCTGCACAAATTGGCTATACAATTCCTAAAAATCTCTCTCTAAAGATTGGAAGTGAGAGTATAAGGATATATTTCGAAGGTACAAATCTATTTACACTGAGTGGCCTACCTGCCGGTATAGATCCGGAGAGACCGGGAGTTACAAATGGATACTATCCTCAGCAGAGGACAGTTATGGGCGGATTAACTATCTCTTTTTAATAAACAGATAATATGAAAACAAAAATATTAGCACTTTTACTATTGATGGGTGTGATTCTGCCGGGGTGTAATAAGTTCCTCGATATGAATCCCACAGACAGACTTTCCGATAAAATGGTGTGGCAGAATGCTGAGTCGGTTGAGTTGTACGTTAATGGCTTCTATCCATATATTAATATTTATGGAGCATTTGGAGATGGAGATAGCCAGGTTGGTCTTACAGAAGGACTTACTGAAACTCTTAAGTATGGATCAATGACACCGGGTACCCATGTGGGCTTTGCAAATATTGTTGCATATGCCGATGGCGGTATGTCAGCTCCAACAGCAGCATTCCATCTGGGAATGTGGGATGTTCTCTATACCAGAATCAGAAGGGTTAACGAGTTTCTATATGGACTAAAGCAGTATGGAACAGGTCTTAACGAAGCAACAAGAGTTCGTTTTGAGGCTGAGGCTCGTTTCTTTAGAGGGTTTCTCTACTATCAGCTTATCAAGAGAAGCGGAGATGTTGTTTTATATGACGAAGATCTCTCTAAGATTTCAAAATCAACTCCTTTAAGTACAGAGTCACATGGTTGGGAGATGGTTCAATCCGATCTGGATTTTGCTTCTAAGAATCTGCCTAAAACCTGGACAGGTGCAAATATCGGCAGAGTTACCAAGGGAGCTGCGTTTGCAATGCAATCAAGAGCTATGTTGTATGCCAAGAAGTGGCAGGTAGCAAAGGATGCTGCAGATTCTGTTATCAATCTTGGTATCTACGAGCTTCAGGCAGGCAATAACGTTGCAGATTATAAAAAGGCCTTTACCTCTGCAACCAAAGGGAATAAAGAGTCAATTCTGGAGTTTAACTATATGCAGACCGGTGGCCCGACTCATGGCTTCAACAAGTTATTCTCTCCGGGCGGAGATGTTCCTGGCGTTGGTGGTCGTGCAACTCCTACACAAGAGATGGTTGAATCTTATGAAAAAGCAACAGGTGGATTTATTGACTGGTCACCATGGCATAAGACAGAAGGTACAACAGTGACCCCTCCTTATAGTCAGCTTGAGGTTAGATTTCACGCCTCAATTCTCTATAATGGAGCAACATGGAAGGGCAGACAGATTGAGACTTATGTGAATGGTGTTGACGGATTTAGCGCTTTTAAAGATGATCCGAGCCCATCTGGAAGGTCAACCACAGGTTATTACCTTAGAAAGCTTGTAGATGAGACTCATATTGACCTCAACTCTCAGGCAAGTACTCAGACATGGGTGGCTGTCCGCCTTGCAGAGGTGTATCTCAATAGAGCAGAAGCTGCATATATGCTTAATAATGCTTCCGTTGCTAATTCTGATATAAGAAAAATCAGAGAGAGAGTGGGTCTTCCATACTCAGACAAGAGTGGTGCTGATCTATTTGCTGCAATAAGACAAGAGCGCAAGGTAGAGCTTGCTTATGAGGGGCATCTTTATTGGGATATGCGTAGATGGAGACTTGCTCATATTGAGTATAACGGACCGGGCAGTCGCGTTCACGGACTTAAGATTATAAGAGAGGGTGCAATCTATACATATTTCTATATTGATGTAGATAAGCAGGACCGTTCATTTCAGCAGAAGATGTACAGGATACCTCTTCCGGAGACAGAGTTGATGAATAACACAGCTGTACAACAATATCCTGAATGGAGATAAAACAGAAAGTAGATATGAAAAGAAATATTATAATTCTCTTTGGGGCACTGCTTACAGTTATAAGCGGCTGCCACAAGCCCGAGGTTCTTATTCCAACTGAGGTAAGACAGGGGTTAAACAGCGTATCGGCGCAATTTTCGGAGGGGGAGTTTAAGAATGATGCTAACGCAAAATTTACACTTCAGTTGTCTAATCCAGATGCTGAGGAGATTATTATCCCTGTTCCATGGTTCTATCCGGAGGAGAGTACAAATCCTACCGAGATTACAAAGATGAAGATATCCGCAAATCTCGATGATAATACATTTATTGAGCCGGCACTCGGAGTGATGAATCTGACAGCTGCTAATCCTATCACTGTTACAAAGGCAGACGGATCGGTTAAAAAATATATTATCAAAGGAGAGAGAAGAAAGAGCAACAAGTGTGCTATTCTTAACTTTACTCTTAACACACCTTCAATTAATGGAGTGATTGACCATGATGCCAAGACAATCTCATTGATAACAATTGACAATCTTGGAATGTCAACTGCATCAGTTGCAATATCTCCACACGCTACAATCTCTCCTGACCCGACTGTTGCAAGAGACTATTCGCAAGGTGTAACCTTTACTGTTACAGCTCACGATGGTACTACAAATGCTGTATATACAGTACAAAAGACAATCCCTCCTAAGATTGGTTACGGATTCCGCCCAGGAAGCCAGACCGAGCTATGGGTGAGTGATCTAAGTATCAAATATGGAATTGCAAACGGTGCAAATAAAAACCACACTCTTGCGGCAATAGGAAATCACCTTATCCTTAGCGTTGGTACGGAGCAGCACTATTTTAACAGTACTACCGGTGAGAAACTTGGCCTTATAGCCGGAAGTATGGACCTTACAGGTGGTGCAATAACCTCCGATAAGGCGGGTAACCTGCTGTTGTGTAACAATACAACTAAGAATAATGTGTTCAGGATTTGGAAGACAAACTCTGTTACCAGTGCTCCAGTTGAGTTTATTACCATGACATATACCCTCGGAAAGGGTGTGAGACTTGGTGCTAAGATCTCTGTTCAGGGAGATATTACCAAGGATGCAATAATTACTGTCCCTACATGGGCATGGGCAAATCCTCCTGCACATAACGAATTTATGCGTTGGATTATTAAGGATGGAGTTGTTGGTGAGCCTGAGGCAATTGTCGCTACAAATATTGTCAACTGGAACTCTGCGAATACAGATGTTGTATATGGCTCTACAGATAAGAACGGACACTACTTTATTACTAACTATGGTGGTGCCGGTAATAAATTAAATGCTGTTGATGGTGCTACAAACAATGGTGTTGCTATGCTTGCCACATCTACATGGGGCGCCAATTCTAACTTCAATGCTGTAGATGCTGTCGAGTTTAACAGGGCCAAGTATGTTGCAATCTATGGTGGAATGCACTTTACCTACAGCCAGTGTCTTGGTTATATGTTCGATGTCACTACCCTTGATCAGTTTACTGACAAGTTTGACAACTCTCCATCAAGAGTATTTACAACTAGGGAGCATAAGTTTGGAACACCAGTTTTCGCATCCAGCGATATCCTACTTATTCCTTCGGCAGATGGCTATAAACTAAGGCTTTACTATACAGATGGTAACTGCAGAAGTTTAGTTGCTTGGGAGTTTGACTGTATTGATAAATAGTATGTATATTTAAGATAGATTTCGGTATCTCCAAACGGAGATACCGGATTTATCCTTTAAATGGGAAAGCAAATTAATCTGAAAATGTTGAATATTGTGAATTTTAAAAAGATAAATATCATGAGGTTGCTGGTGATACCTGTTCTCCTCATCAATATGCACTGCTCCTGCAGCAAGGAGCCATCTACACCAGAATGGGAGTGGCCGGAGGATAAGCCGGTTTTGAATTCGGATAAGCCAAAATATTTATGGATTGATGCTGCTGCAAACTTTCCCGATTTTGCTAACAGTAAGGAGAATATAACAAGAGACCTTACAATTGCCAAGAATACCGGATTTACTCATGTAATTGTAGATGTAAGGCCAACAACCGGGGACGTACTTTTCAATACCAACAAGGTAGATCAGGTAAGGTGGCTTGGTGCATGGCTCCCGGGTGGTTATACAAAGGTTGAGAGGAGTGCGACATGGGATTATCTTCAGGTCTTTATAGATGAGGGTCATAAACTTGGGTTAAAGGTTTATGCTGCTATCAATACCTTTACCGGAGGCAATACAACCTCTCTCGGCTCGCAGGGGGTTTTGTTTCGTGATAATACAAAACGTGCGTGGGCAACAGATCTGAATCTTCCGGAAGGGGTTAAAAGTATTATGGACCATAATAAGAATGCGAAGTTCTTTAACCCTGTAAGAGATGATGTTCAGGAGTACATTTGTCAGATTCTCGAAGATTTGGCAAGATATCAGGATCTTGATGGTATTGTGCTTGACAGGGGACGCTTTGACGGTTTTGAGAGCGACTTCTCTGCCTACACAAAACAGAAATTTGAAAGCTATATAGGACAATCTGTTACAAATTTTCCAAGTGATATTCTGCCGGCGGGAACTAAGGTAGGTCAGCTGCCAAATCCGCTTCCTGTACATTTTAAAAAATGGCTTGAGTTCCGGGCGAAGGTTATCCACGATTTTGTTGTTAAATCGAAAGGCCGCGTAAAGGCAATTAATCCGAAAATTGATTTTGGAATATATGTAGGAGGATGGTACTCATCTTATTATGATGTGGGTGTAAACTGGGCAAGTCCAAGATTCAGCACCTCTTCCAGATATAGCTGGGCAACAACCGAATATAAGAACTTCGGATATGCTGACCATCTCGATTTTCTTCTAATTGGTGCTTATGCAAATGCAGACAGAGTTTACGGTTCAAATGAGTGGACAATGCAGGGCTTCTGTCTTAAGGCAAAAGAGGTTACAATGGGAGATGTTCCAATCTCCGGAGGTCCTGATGGTAATTTCTTCTATCCAAATCAGGTTCCTGCCGGAGTTAATGTAGGGCAGGCAATATCAAACTCTGTGGATGCATGTATAAATGCTGGTGACGGATACTTCTTCTTTGATATGATACACCTTAAGCAGAACAATCAGTGGCAGTTTGTCAAGTCCGGAATAGATGCGGCAAATGCACAAAAATAGAGGTTAGAATTTTATGAACAGAATGTTAATTACCATATTATGAAAATTAAAGGCACTTTTCTTGATGAGATAAGTCACGACATTCCCCACCAGAACTGGGGGGAGCAGGAGTGGGATAAAGATTTCGGATATATGAAAGAGGCCGGAATTGATACGGTAATTTTGATTAGATGTGGATACAGAAGGTGGCAAACATTTCCATCTAAGGTACTAACCGAGAGAGAGTCGTGTTATACTCCGCCTGTAGATCTTGTGGAGATGTATCTTAAACTGAGCGATAAGTGGGGTATGAAGTTCTATTTTGGACTGTATGATTCCGGAAAATATTGGGATAAAGGAGATTACGAGAAGGAGGCAGAGATTAACCGTTTAGTAATAGATGAGGTGTGGGAGAGATATGGCAGTTACAACTCTTTTTCCGGATGGTATATATCTCAGGAGTGTAGCCGTAAGACAGGCAAAATAATTGATCTCTATGCCGGATTGGGCAGATACTGTAAAGAGGTCTCAGGCGGTTTGCCGACTATGATCTCTCCATATATTGATGGAGCAAAGAATATCAGCCAATACACCTCTGTTACAAACAGGGGGGAGTCTGTATCTCTCTCTTCTCATGAAGAGGAGTGGGACGAGATTTTTGCCGGTATAAGGGGGGCTGTGGATATTGTTGCTTTTCAGGATGGTCATGTTGAGTATGACCAACTTGTAGATTTTTTATCAATTAACAAAAAACTTGCTGACAGGCATGGTCTTGAGTGCTGGACTAACTCAGAGACATTTGACAGGGATATGCCTATCAAATTTTTACCAATAAAGTGGGAGAAGCTTCGGCTTAAACTGGAGCTTGCTGCAAAGGCGGGATACAATAGCGCCGTTACTTTTGAATTTTCTCATTTTATGAGTCCACAATCGGCATATCTGCAGGCAGGTCATCTGTACAACAGATATTCCGAGTATTTAAGAACCTTAGATAAACATAATTAAGATGGATTTTCAGCAATTAGCTGGTCAATATAGAGACGAGCTGTTAAATAATATACTCCCTTTTTGGCTTGAGAGATCTCAGGACAAAGAGAATGGGGGGTATTTTACCTGTCTGGACAGAGAGGGGTGTGTTTACGATACCGATAAGTTTATTTGGCTTCAGGGGCGTCAGGTTTGGCTCTTTTCAATGATGTACAATCGTGTTGAAAAGAGAAAAGAGTGGCTTGATTGTGCAGTTCAGGGGGCAGAGTTTCTTAACAAGTATGGTCATGACGGCGATTATAACTGGTACTTTTCACTGAACAGAGAGGGGAGACCTCTTATCGAGCCCTATAATATCTTCTCATATACCTTTGCAACAATGGCGTTTGCGCAGCTTAGTCTTGCAACCGGCAGCAAGGAGTATGCAAACATTGCCAAGATATCATTTGATAAGATTATTCAGAAGATGGATAATCCTAAGGGACACTGGAATAAGGCTTTTCCCGGGACAAGAGATCTTAAGGGGTTTTCTCTTCCGATGATTCTCTGCAATCTTGCGCTTGAGATTGAGCATCTGGTCGAGAAAGAGCTTATCGACAAAACTATTGAGAGTTGTCTTAATGAGGTGCTTAATACCTTTTACAAAGAGGAGTATGGTCTCATTTTGGAGAATGTAACAATGAGCGGAGATTTTTCTGACTCTTTTGAAGGGAGATTAATCAACCCGGGACACTCTTTAGAGGCGATGTGGTTTATTATGGATCTTGGTGTGAAACTTGGCAGAGAAGATATCATAAAAAAAGCTGTCGAGATATCACTCAACACAATTGAGTATGGCTGGGACAAGGAGTTTGGCGGAATATTCTATTTTATGGATATAAAAGGTCACCCAACTCAGCAGCTCGAGTGGGATCAGAAATTGTGGTGGGTTCACGTAGAGAGTATGATTACCATGTTAAAGGCGTATCAGCTTACAGGGTGTGAAAAATCTCTGGAGTGGTTTAAAAAACTACATGACTACACGTGGGAAAGATTTAAAGATAGCGAGCATGGTGAATGGTTTGGTTATCTTAACCGTAGAGGAGAGGTTTTGTTAGATTTAAAGGGTGGTAAATGGAAGGGATGTTTCCATGTTCCTCGTGCGCTATATCAGTGCTGGCAGATTCTTGAAAGTCCGCAATTAGAGCAGATGAGAGTCAGTTCAGATTATTTGACAGCTCATAAATAGTGGACCTATGATAAAGTTAATCGATTATAAAACATAAAGATATTTGAGATGAGAAGATTTGTAACCCTTTCGTTTATAATAGTATTTACCCTTTACAGCACTCTCGCTTGGGCAATAACAATAAAAGGCAGGGTTACTGCCGGTGATACTCCGCTTGTAGGTGTTGTTGTTACAGATGGTGAGAACTTTACGCTAACGGGTAAAGGAGGACGTTACTCACTGGAGTCGGGTGATAGAAGCAAATTTGTATATCTGTCACTTCCTTCCGGCTACAGCGCCCCTGTTGAGGATGGGGTTGTGAAGTTCTATATCCCTATAGAGCGAGATAATAAATCGAGATCTTATGATTTCTCACTAGTTAAAAAAAGTGAAGACGACAACCGTCACGGTTTTATTGCCATGGCAGATCCTCAGATCTATTCTCCAAAGGAGTTTATCCTTTTAGAAGAGGGTATTTCAGATATAAGGGAGACGGTAAAGGGCCACAATCTTCCTTTTCATGGCATTACAGCCGGAGACCTGATATCTCACGACCACTCTCTTTATCCTCAGTACAATCGGGTAGTGTCAGGGGCAGGGATTCCCTTCTTTAATGTTGTTGGCAACCACGATATGGTGGTTAACGGTAGATCATTTGAGACGACTCAATGGAAGTTCGAGGATATGTTCGGCCCCACTTACTACTCCTTCAATGTGGGTAAGATACACTATGTTGTGCTTAATGACTCTTTTTTTATTGGTCGAGACTATTTTTACATAGGCTATCTGGAAGAGAGACAGATGCTGTGGCTTGAGAAGAATCTCTCATTTATTCCTGAGGGCTCTACAGTTGTTCTCTCTCTTCATATTCCTACAACTACATCCAAAAGCGATAGGGAGAGGTTTCGTATGGAGAGGGCCGGTGTTACTCTAGCTAACCATAGAGGCCTATACAAAATTCTCAAACCATACAATACTCATATTATATCCGGGCATACTCATACCAACCATAATCAAGTTATCTCCGATAATCTTTTTGAGCATGTAACTGCTGCAATGTCAGGTGCATGGTGGCAGGGTGAGCTCTGTACCGATGGTACTCCAAAGGGTTACGGTGTCTATATTGCCGACGGCAGCAAGCTGGAGTGGTACTATAAATCTGTAGGGAAGGATAAGGGGCATCAGATGAGACTTTATAATGGAGATGATGATCCTTCATTCAGTGGGTTTGTTGTTGCAAATGTATGGAACTGGGACCCGCTCTGGAGAGTAGAGTTGTATGAAGATGGTGTTTTAAGTTCTGTTATGGAGCAGTTTGAGGGCTATGATCCGCTTGCGAGGGAGATATATTCAGATAAAGATAAACTTGAGCATAAATGGATCTACCCATCTTTGTCTGATAAGTTTTTCAGGGCAAAGCCTAAATCTGAGAGGTCGCAAAAAATGGTTGTTGTTACAGATCGTTTCGGTAACGTTTACAAAGAGAGTCTGAGAGGAGATTCAGACTTTGATGTTGTGATTGCCGGTGGGGGTGCGAGTGGTGTGGCTGCCGGATTAAGATCTGCAAGAATGGGCTCTAAGACACTGATTATTGAGGAGTACGAATGGCTTGGCGGGATGCTTACCTCTTCCGGGGTGAGTGCGTCGGATGGTAATCACAAGCTTAGGGGTGGAATCTGGGGGCGTTTCAGGGACTCTTTAGAGAATCATTACGGTGGTGTTGAAGCTCTTAATACCGGATGGGTTAGTAGGACACTATTTGAGCCTTCGGTAGGGGATAGGATTTTCAAGAGTATGATTGCGGGTGAAAAAAGGGCCTCTGTTTGGTATAATAGTTTGGCTGATGGGGTTGAGAAGGTTGAGAATGGATGGAGAATCAGGGTTAAAAAGGGGGATGAGTTTACTGAGATTACAACAAGGGTTCTGATTGACGCTACAGAGTTGGGTGATGTTGCAAAAATGGCTGGTGTGAGTTATGATATTGGCATGGATTCCAGGCATATCACGGGTGAAGATATTGCTCCTGAACAGGAGAATGATATTGTTCAGGATCTTACTTTTGTAATGGTGCTCAAAGATTATGGTCGTGATATGACTATTTCAAAGCCGGTTGGGTATAACCCCTCACTATTTTACTGCTCTACAATAAGTACAAAATGTACCAATCCTAAAGAGAAACAGAGATTGTGGAGTCCGGAGATGATGATTACATATGGCAAATTGCCTAATAATAAGTATATGATTAATTGGCCGATAGAGGGTAATGACTACTACACTAATATTCTTGAGCTTACGCGTGAAGAGCGGGAGAGGGAGTTGCAGAAAGCGAAGAATCACTCTCTCTCATTTCTCTATTATATCCAGACAGAGCTGGGTTACAGGAATCTGGCTCTTGCAGATGATGAGTTCCCAACTGCAGATAAGTTCCCTTTTATTCCTTATCACAGGGAGTCGCGTAGAATTAAGGGAAAGGTGAGGTTTACAATCAACCATATAAAGAGCCCATATAATCAGAGTGAGAAGCTCTACAGAACTGCAATAGGCGTCGGCGATTATCCTGTAGATCATCACCATACACGCTATGAGGGGTGGGAGACTCTACCGGATTTATATTTCTATCCTGTACCATCTTACGGATTGCCTCTTGGAACACTAATTCCGGAGGATATAGAGTCATTGGTTGTTGCAGAGAAGTCTATCTCGGTAACCAATATTGTAAACGGAACGACAAGACTTCAACCTGTTGTTTTACAGATTGGCGAGGCGGCAGGCCTCCTTGCATCAATAGCATCAAGAGAGGGAATAGATATCCGGGATGTATCTGTAAGAGAGGTTCAGAGGGAGGTTCTCAAGGGAGGGGGCTATCTTCTTCCATATCTTGATTTGCCTAACGACCATATTCACTTTAAATCCCTGCAGAGAATCGGCGTTACCGGCATCATGAAGGGAGTCGGCAAAAACGCCGGATGGGAGAATCAAACCTGGTTCAACGCAGACTCTACAATCACAAACCAAGAACTGATAGAAGGGCTGAAAGAGTTCTACCAAGAGACCCCCGGAGAAGAAAAAAAATTTTCACATGCTAATTGGGGTCAGACCCCCATTAACGGAGTAAATGGGGGTCAGACCCCAATTTCTTCGCCATTTTCTATGGATGGTTTTGTTAATTTGACATCAATTTCCAATATATTTGCTGTAATTTACGGGGATCTGTCGCAAGAGGTTTTCTTAAAGAGGATTTCTGATATTTGGAGTGATGCCGGGCTTAAGAATTTCTCTCCGGAAAGGGCTCTTTCCCGTTTAGAGTGTGCTGTTTTAATTGACAGATTATTTGATCCGTTCAATAAATATGATGTGGATATCAAGGGTAGAGTGATACCTTCCCGGTCATATATTAAAGGGATGAAAAAGTTTAACTAATTTTATATATGAAAAAGAGTCACGTTTTCTATTTTCTGTTACTGTTTCTAACTCTCTCCTCTATCTCGGTAAAAGCCCAGGAGGCGAATGCAAATACTCATACACAAGCAGTTAGCAACGCTGCAACACATAGTCAAGAGCTTGCGACTCAGCATCACACACAAGCTCATGAAATTTCAATACAATCTCATCAGAGTGCATTGAAGGCTCATGGTAATGCAAATGAGATGGCTATGAATGCGCACAATGAGGCTATGTTGATAGCTACTGAGGCAAATGCCAGAGCTCACACTATTGGAAGTTTAACTATTATTGAATCGAGAGTTAAAGCGCAGTATCTGTTTGATAAACAAAAGAGAAAAGTTTCTGACAGATTCTACAAAGAGCAGAGAGCAGACAATTCTAATGTCAGATATACCGGAAGGGTATTAAAAGGAGATGACGGCGCTGTCAGTTTCGACTGGAGCGGAACCTATATGGAGATTAAGTTTACGGGTGGGTTTTTAGCTATTCGGGTCTCTGATACCAGGAAAAATTACTATAACCTTTTCATTAACGGCAAGCAAGAGGGTGTGATTACAACTTTCGGAAAAGACTCTGTTATTGTCCTGGCGGCCGACGCAGGAAGAAGGGAGAACGTTATAAAATTGCAAAAGAGAAGCGAGGGTGAGCAGGGTATGACAACTATTCACTCGTTGGTGCTCTCTTCCCGGGGAGAGGTTCTGCCATATAACCCTGAAAGAAAAAGACATATAGAG
>CAZCXB010000022.1:0-15693 GCA_964502485.1 uncultured Muribaculaceae bacterium
TAACAAGGGAGAGGCTGTTTGTTTAGAAACAGCCTCTCCCTCTTTTTAAAACTTTCTTTTTATCGATTTTTTTGGCAAGAATTTTATAATTTCTTACCTTTGCCGCTTCTTTACCGGAAAATTTTAATCATTAATATATTTTACCATGAAACTATCGCATATTGAGCATATCGGTATTGCTGTAAAATCTTTGGAAACAGCTGTCCCTCTTTACGAAGAGTTGCTTGGACTCAAATGTTACGCAGTAGAAGAGGTTGTAGATCAAAAGGTTAAAACCGCTTTCTTTAAAGTTGGGGAGACTAAAATTGAGCTGCTTGAGAGCACCGACCCCGAAGGGCCTATCGGAAAATTTCTTGAGAAGAGAGGAGAAGGAGTTCACCATATCGCATTTGCAACGGCAGATCCTCTCCAGAGCTCTTTGGACGAGCTTGCAGGAAAAGGGGTTCAGCTTATTGATAAAACTCCGCGTAAGGGAGCCGAAGGATTAAGTATTGCATTCCTGCACCCTAAGTCAACAGGGGGTATCCTTACCGAGCTTTGTGAAGACCCGAATAAAACAAACTGTTAATCAACCAAATTGAAATAATAACAATGAGCCAACAACTAGAACAGGTTAAAGCGCTTATACAGCTTAGAGAAAAGGCGCGTTTGGGCGGTGGTCAGAAGAGAATCGACTCTCAGCACCAAAAGGGTAAATATACTGCTCGTGAAAGAATTGCGATGCTTCTTGACGAAGGGAGTTTTGAGGAGTTCGATATGTTTGTGACACACAGATGCACAAACTTCGGCATGGAGAAGATGAGGTACCTTGGAGATGGAGTTGTTACAGGTTATGGCACCATTGAGGGAAGATTGGTTTATGTTTTTGCACAGGATTTCACAGTGTTCGGAGGATCTCTTTCCGAAAGCTTTGCAATGAAAATCTGCAAAATAATGGATCAGTCAATGAAGATGGGAGCCCCGGTAATCGGGATAAATGACTCAGGGGGTGCGCGTATTCAGGAGGGTGTAAATGCCCTTGCCGGCTATGCGGAGATTTTCCAGAGAAACATTCTTGCTTCAGGGGTTGTACCTCAGATATCTGCAATATTCGGCCCATGTGCAGGCGGAGCGGTATACTCACCGGCTCTTACCGACTTCAATATTATGACCAAAGGGACAAGTTATATGTTTCTTACCGGACCAAAGGTTGTAAAGACAGTAACCGGAGAGGATGTTACCCAGGAGCAGTTAGGTGGTGCAAGTGTTCACGCAACTAAGAGCGGAGTTGCCCATTTTGCAGTCGAGACAGAGGAGGAGGGAATAAGGGTAATCAGAGAGCTTCTAAGCTATCTCCCTCAAAACAATCTTGAAGAGGCTCCTATTCTCCACACATCCGACCCTATTGACAGACTCGATGACTCATTGAATGAGATAATCCCCGACAGCCCTAATAAACCATACGATATGTATGAGGTGATAGGCACAATAGTTGACGATGGCAGGTTTCTTGAGATTCATAAGGATTATGCAACAAACATTATTGTAGGGTTTGCCCGTTTTAACGGAACATCTGTGGGGATTGTGGCAAATCAGCCTAAAGTTCTTGCCGGTGTTCTTGACAATAACGCTTCGCGTAAAGCTGCCCGCTTTGTAAGGTTCTGCGACGCTTTTAATATTCCTCTGGTTACACTTGTGGATGTTCCGGGATTCCTTCCGGGGACACAACAGGAGTACGGTGGAATTATTCTTCACGGGGCAAAACTTCTCTATGCATACGGAGAGGCAACGGTACCAAAGGTGACAGTTACCTTAAGAAAATCCTATGGTGGGGCTTATTGTGTAATGAGCAGCAAACACCTCAGAGGAGATATAAACTATGCATGGCCTACCGCTGAGATTGCTGTTATGGGACCATCAGGTGCTATTGAGGTTCTTTACGGAAAAGAGATGGCTGAGTCAGAAGACCCTGCAGCATTTGCGGCAGAGAAGGAGAAGGAGTACAGGGATGCTTTTGCAAATCCATACAATGCTGCCCGTTTCGGATATATTGACGATGTAATCGAACCAAGAAATACTCGTTTCCGGATTATCAGATCGCTTCAGCAATTGGCAACAAAGAAGGTGTCTAATCCTCCAAAGAAGCACGATAATCTGCCATTATAATCATAATCAACAGAATATGAAAAATAGATACATATTTCTTTTTTTGCTGGTATGTTTGGCATTTTCGGATAACATCTCCGGACAGAATATGTCCGACATGAAAATCAACGAAGTCCTTGTTACCAATACAGATGACTTTGTGAATGATTTTGGTCATAAAAGTGGTTGGATTGAGCTGTTTAATACATCTTATGCTACTGTTGATATTGGCGGATGCTATATAACAAACGACCCCTCAAATCTGACTAAATACATGATTCCCAGAGGTGATATCCTAACAAAAATTAAACCGAGACAACATACTCTCTTTTGGGCGGATGCACAACCTTTTCGTGGCACTTTTCACCTTAACTTCACTCTTGAAGAGTCAAACGAATTAATTCTTGTAAGTAGTGACGGACGTACTATTCTGGACAGAGTGGCGATTCCTCACGATATTTTACAGGAGAATGTCTCTTATGGAAGGTTCAGGGATGGTGAGGATGTAAAAGGTGCCGACAAAGTGATCGATATAAGCGCAACTTGGGGTATTCTGGAGAGGACATCTCCAAGTACAAACAACTTTGGGGCAGATTTGGAACCTGCAGGGATGCTCTTTATGAAGGTTGACCCCTACGGTGTAATTATGGCTATTACTGCAATGTCAGTTGTTTTTCTCTCACTTATATTGCTTTACGTGGTTTTTAAGCATGTCGGAAAGTATAACATCGGCCTCAACAGAAGAAGAGCCGAACTTGCTACAGCAGGTTCTGTAAAGGTAATCTCCGAAGAGGAGACATCTGCCGAGGTCTTTGCAGCAATCTCTGCTGCTCTCCATACATATTTCGAAGATGATGAATCTCACGACATTGAAAATACAATTCTTACAATTGAGAAGGTAGCAAGGAACTACTCTCCTTGGAGTTCTAAAATCTATACACTTCGTGAAACACCAAACAAGAAACAGTAAAATCCGAATTAATTATGAAGGAATATAAATTAAAGATAAATGGTAACGATTACGCTGTAACTGTTACAAATGTAGAAGATACAATTGCAGAGGTGGAGGTAAACGGGATACCGTTCAAAGTTGAGATTTCAAGACCTGCCAAAAAGCAGTCACTACCACTTTCTAAAATAAACAAACCTGCTCAGGTTGAGGCAAATATTACTCGCCCTAGCACTTCGGCATCAGGTCCAGAAACATCTGTCACATCACCTCTACCGGGTGTAATTCTGGAGGTTGTTGTTAAGGAGGGTGACACAGTTAAAAAAGGGCAGAAACTGATGGTTCTGGAGGCTATGAAGATGGAGAATGTTATTGAGGCCTCTTCTGATGGTAAAGTTATCAGTATAAAGGTAAACAAAGGGGACTCTGTACTTGAGGGGGCTCCTCTAATAATTATAGGGTAAGATGGACAATAACGGATTATTTTCACTACTGACAGAGAACCTGCGTACATTCTTTCAGTATACCGGTTTTGCCAATGCAACTCCGGGACATATCCTGATGATTCTTATTGGTCTTCTCTTTATATACCTTGCAATAAAAAAGGATTGGGAGCCGCTTCTGCTTATACCAATCGGATTCGGTATAGTTGTGGGTAACATTCCTCTCTTTCCCGGGTTGAATATAAGTGTATATGAGGAGGGTTCCGTATTAAACATCCTTTATCAGGGGGTACAAAAGGGTTTTTACCCTCCGCTTATCTTTCTGGGAATTGGTGCAATGACCGACTTCTCAGCCCTGATATCTAACCCGAAACTTATGCTAATAGGAGCTGCTGCACAGTTTGGAATTTTCGGCGCTTATGCAATAGCATTGGCTGTCGGTTTCGCCCCTGCAGAGGCTGGTGCTATCGGTATAATAGGTGGTGCAGACGGCCCTACTGCAATATTTCTATCCTCCCGTCTTGCACCTGATCTTATGGGTGCAATTGCCGTTTCGGCATACTCATATATGGCACTTGTTCCTGTAATTCAGCCGCCTATAATGAAACTGCTTACAAACCACAGGGAGAGACTAATACGTATGAAGGCGCCTCGTGCTGTATCTCAGACAGAGAAGAAGATCTTCCCTATAATCGGATTCCTGCTTACAGCTTTTATAGTACCTTCCGGACTGCCGCTTCTGGGAATGCTTTTTTTTGGTAACTTACTAAAAGAGAGTGGTGTGACAAGAAGACTTGCGGAGACTGCTCGTGGACCGCTAATTGATATAGTAACAATTCTAATCGGTTTTACAGTCGGTTGTTCTACTCAGGCAGATAAATTCCTGCAGTTGAAATCTATCTATATTTTCGGACTTGGAGCAGGATCTTTTGTTATTGCAACAACAACCGGTGTACTTTTTGTAAAAGCACTAAATATTTTCCTCAAAGAGGGTAATAAGATCAACCCTCTTATCGGAAACTCCGGAGTATCTGCTGTTCCTGACTCAGCAAGGGTATCAAACAATGTAGGTCTTGAATATGACAAAACAAACTATCTTTTGATGCATGCGATGGGACCGAATGTAGCAGGTGTTATCGGAAGTGCTGTTGCAGCGGGTATCTTGCTTGGATTCCTGAGTTAGTATTGTAATTTTTTAGTTAAAAAAGCGCCTTTTTTACGGCGCTTTTTTTTATTTTTCATATCTTTGGCAAATTAAATTTTTTACAGATATGCAAAATAAATTGCAAGAGCTTACCGAAAAACTTTACACAGAAGGTTTATCTAAGGGTAAATATGAGGCCGAAGAGCTAAAGGCAAAAGCAAAAAAAGAGGCTGAAGAGATTATTGCCAAAGCAAGGATGGAGTATCAGGAGATTCTGGAAAAAGCAAAAAAAGATGCCGACGATTTCCGGGTAAAAACCGAAAATGAGATCAAGATGGTTTCACGACAGACTCTTGCATCCGTAAAACAGAGAATCGAAGAGATTGTTATTGCTAAAGCAATCCGGAATCCGCTTAAGGATGCAATGGAGAGCAAAGAGTTTCTCGGCTCGCTTATTAAAACAGCAATATCAGCATTCAATCCTGCAAACAGTGAGGCGGTTAATCTTGAGATTCTATTACCTGAATCACTCAAAGATGAGTTAACCTCTTTTGTTAAAAATGACATTATTGAGCAGCTTAACGGTGGTACTGAGTTCTTTTACGACAAAAAAGTTACTACCGGCTTCAAGATTGGGCCTAAAGGCGAGGGTTACCATATAAGCTTTACCGACAAAGATTTTGAGGGATTACTCTCACAGTATCTTAAGCCTAAAACCCGTGAGTTCTTATTCTCGGAATAGATATGGCTAACTTTCACTACATCATCGCAGGGCTACCCGATCTTGTATTGGATTTCGAGGCCTCGGGCTATGACTTTGACTCACTATACGCCCATATCTCCGACATGAGCTCTCCAAAGGAGAGAAGATGTATGGAGTGGCTTGTATTCGGTCTAAAGGAGGAGAACCTCAATAGCCACTTCTACAGAGCATCACTCAAGTCTCCCGTTAAGTTTATAAGGGAGTACTTTAGAGCAGATCTCGAGATAAGAAATATACAGGCAGCAACTGTTGCAAGAAAAAACTCCCTGGATCCGTCACAGTACATAATAGGTAACAACGAATTTACCGAGCAGCTTAAAACCAGTAGGGCTAACGATTTCGGCATTACTAATATTAGCGGAAATGCAACTGAGCTGCTAAGGATTATGGAAAACGGAAATATACTCGACAGAGAGCAGCAACTTGATCTGTTTCGCTGGCAAAGAGCAAACGAAAT
Organism: uncultured Muribaculaceae bacterium; assembly: GCA_964502485.1. GTDB lineage: Bacteria > Bacteroidota > Bacteroidia > Bacteroidales > UBA932 > Bact-08. The sequence goes on from CAZCXB010000022.1 coordinate 5,881, forward strand.
TTGCACATTCAACTACTTTGATATAAATGTTATACTCTCCTTTTTATTAAAGGCTTCTATCGTTAAGCGCTGGAATATGTTAGACAAAAAGAGAGGGGCAATCATCTTCAAGCAGTTTGTGGATGAGGTTAAGGGTACATTCAATATGGAAAAAAATTATTAATATATGAAAACCACAGGAAAAGTTACAGGGATTATCTCCAATCTTGTTACAATTGAGGTAGATGGTCCCGTTGCTCAAAATGAGATCTGCTTTATTGATCTCTCCGGAACAAAGATGATGGCAGAGGTTATAAAGATAAACGGAAAAGAGGCGTTTGTTCAGGTTTATGAGAGTACTCGCGGCCTTAAAGCCGGAGATACAGCAGAATTTCAGGGACATATGCTGGAGATTGATCTTGGCCCGGGTATTTTGTCAAGTATTTATGACGGACTTCAGAACAATCTGGAGACTATGGAGGGGGTCTTTTTAAAGAGAGGTGATTATACCGAGGCTTTGGATCATGAAAAGAGATGGGAATTTACCCCAATTGCTTCAGTAGGGGACGAGGTTATAGCAGCCGACTGGCTTGGAGAGGTTAAAGAGGGGTGGTTGCCTCATAAAATAATGGTACCATTCTCATTTAAAGGTAGTTACACCATTAAATCTATCGCTGACGCCGGTGAATATACTATAAATGACACTATTGCTCTCTTGACCGGAGAGAGTGGAGAGGAGATCAAGGTTACCATGGTACAGAGGTGGCCGGTTAAGGTTGCAATAACAAACTACAGGGATAAGCCAAGACCTTTCAGGGTTATGGAGACCAGGGTTCGCGTTATTGACACCTTCAATCCTATAGCAGAGGGAGGAACCGGATTTATACCCGGACCTTTCGGTAGCGGAAAGACAGTTCTCCAGCACGCAATTTCAAAACAGGCTGATGCCGATGTTATTGTGTTTGCTGCCTGCGGAGAGAGAGCTAATGAGGTTGTAGAGATTTTTACCGAGTTCCCGAAGCTGGAAGATCCAAGGACAGGACGTATGCTTATGGAGAGAACCTCTATAATCTGTAACACCTCAAATATGCCTGTTGCTGCGCGTGAAGCATCTGTATATACTGCAATGACAATCGGTGAGTACTACAGGTCAATGGGTCTTAAGGTTCTGCTGCTTGCAGACTCTACATCGAGATGGGCCCAGGCACTACGTGAGATGAGTAACAGGATGGAGGAGCTTCCTGGTGCAGATGCATTCCCGATGGACCTCCCGGCAATTATTTCAAGTTTTTATGCGCGTGCAGGGATAGTAAATCTCAACAACGGCAAGACCGGGTCCGTTACCTTTATCGGAACAGTATCTCCGGCCGGAGGTAACCTTAAAGAGCCTGTTACCGAATCTACAAAAAAGGCTGCAAGATGCTTCTTTGCACTATCTCAAAACAGAGCGGACAGAAAAAGATATCCTGCTGTAGATCCAATAGACTCATACTCTAAATATCTTGAGTATCCCGAAATTATTGAGGATTTCAAGAACCGTATCGGAGAGGATTGGGTCGAGAAGGTTTTAAGAGGAAAAAATATTGTTCTAAGAGGGAAAGAGGCCTATGAGCAGATTAATATATTGGGTGATGACGGAGTACCTTTGGAGTATCACAAAAGATACTGGAAGTCAGAATTAATGGACTTCGTAATCCTGCAACAGGATGCATTTGATAAGATTGACGCAAACTGCCCTATGGAGAGACAGAGCTATATGTACTATAAAGCTCTGGATATCTGCGAACGTGAGTTTGAATTTGAGGGCTTTGAGGAGTGCGGAACCTTTTACAAAAAGATTATAAACATAATGCGTCAGATGAACTACTCTCAGTTTAAGAGCGCAGATTTCGATAAATATCTTGAGCAACTAAATAACGAATTAAACAATGGCAAGTAAAGCATTTCAGAAGATATATACACAACTGGAGTCTATTACAAAGGCAACAGTTGCCCTCAGAGCGCAAGGTATAACAAATGAAGAACTTGCAACTGTTGATGGACGCCTTGCACAGGTAGTGAAGATCAAGCGTGACCTGATAACTCTTCAGGTTTTTGCAGGTACAGAGGGGATACCAACCAATGCCGAGGTGATCTTTTTTGGCGAACCACCTACTATCAATGTAAGTGATGAACTTTCAGGAAGGTTCTTTAACGCCTATGGCGACCCTATAGACAACGGTCCAAAAGTTGAGGGCGAGAGACGATATATCGGAGGGCCCTCTGTAAACCCTTACAAAAGGATGCAGCCATCCGAGATTATCCCTACCGGGATAGCAGGTATTGACCTTAATAACACTCTTGTTTCAGGACAGAAGATTCCATTCTTTGCAGACCCGGACCAGCCCTACAATCAGGTAATGGCTCAGGTTGCACTCCGTGCAGATGTAGATAAAATTATTCTGGGGGGTATGGGACTTACAAATGATGACTATCTCTATTATAAGCAGGTATTCGAGAATGCCGGTGCTCTTAATAAGATTATCAGCTTTGTAAATACAACCGAGCAGCCTCCTGTGGAGAGGCTTCTAATTCCTGACATGGCACTTACAGCTGCCGAATACTTTGCAGTGGACAAAAACGAGAAGGTACTTGTACTTCTTACAGATATGACTCTCTATGCGGATGCTCTCAGTATTGTAAGTAACCGTATGGACCAGATTCCGTCAAAAGACTCTATGCCCGGATCACTCTACTCAGACCTTGCCAAGATATACGAAAAAGCGGTACAGCTCCCTGACGGTGGTTCAATTACAATTATAGCTGTAACAACACTAAGTGGTGGAGATATAACCCATGCAATTCCGGATAATACCGGTTATATTACAGAGGGTCAGCTCTTCCTAAGAACAGATTCAGATACAGGTAAGGTTATTGTAGACCCATTCCGTTCACTTTCTCGTCTTAAGCAACTTGTTATCGGGAAGAAGACCCGTGAAGATCATAACCACGTTATGAATGCTGCTGTAAGGCTCTTTGCAGATGCTGCAAATGCCAAGACAAAGATGGAGAATGGTTTTGACCTTAGCGACTATGATTTGCGCTGCCTCAATTATGCAAAGGACTACTCCAATAAACTACTCTCAATAGAGGTTAATATAAACACAACAGAGATGCTCGATACAGGTTGGGAGCTCTTTTCAAAATATTTCACCAAGACAGAGGTTAGTATCAAAGAGGAGATTACAGAGAAATACTGGAAGAACTGATAAAAGGTAAGTATGGCAATTAAATTTCAATTTAATAAGACATCGCTTAACGATCTTAACAAACAGCTTAAGGTCCGGATAAAGGCTTTGCCAACTCTCAAGAATAAGGAGTCAGCACTCCGTCTTGAGGTAAAAAGAGCAAAGGACCGGTCGGAGGAGCTGACACAACAGCTTACCGATGCACTAAAATCATACGACTACTTAGCGGGATTGTGGAATGAATTTGAACCCGGTCTTATCTCTGTTAAGGATGTGGAACTTGATGTGGTCAAGATTGCAGGTATTCGTACTCCATCCCTTAAGGATGTGATATATGAGGTAAAACCATATAATCTGTTTGCAAAACCAATCTGGTACAATGACGGAATAGGCATTCTCAAGAGATTAGCACAGCTAGGTATTGAGTCTGAAATTTTTCTGGAGAAGATGAGACTCCTCGATTATGCCAGAAAGAAGACCACTCAAAAGGTAAATCTCTACGAGAAGGTTCAGATCCCCGGATATCAGGAGGCAATATTAAAGATTAAACGGTTTATGGAAGATGAGGAGAACCTCTCCAAGGCTTCACAAAAGATTGTTAAAAAGAGACAGCAGCAGGAGGATACGGTATGATAACAAAAATGGACAAATACTCCTTTATCCTTTTCCATAATGACCTCTCCCCTTTCTTAGAGAGGGTTCAGAGTTTAGGAATGGTGGATATATCAAGGGAGAACAGAGCTGTTGATGAAAAATCGAGAGAGTTATTCGGGATTAACGGCAGATACCAGAAGATCATAAAACGAATTGTAGCTCACTACGACTCTTCGACAGAGGAGACTCGAAGTGAGGTATATCAGAACAAAGAGTTTGCAGCTCTATCCGAGAGGGAGCTTCTTGATTTTTCCGAAGAGTTAATCTCTACCCGTGAGCAGCTGCTCCAGGAGGCGGACTCACTCAGACGTGAACATGAAGAGTCCAGAGTGTGGGGTACTTTTCGTAAGGAGGATGTTGTAAAAATAGAGCAACTGGGCTATCAACTGCACCTCTTCTCTGTTTCGGAGAAGAACTTCAATCCTGAGTGGGAAAAGAGTTATATACTCCAAATACTGAATAATTTTAATGGCAAGGTTATGTTTGCCATTCTAGCACCTAAGGATGAGGAGTTTAAATTCATTGTTCCGGAGAGTAAACAGCCACAAAGATCCTGCGACACTCTTGAAGGCAGATTATCTGAAGTAAAACATGAGATTGAGAGTACAGGCAAAAAGATTCTTGAGCTCTATTTTGAGACCTCCCGAATGGAGAGAGAGAGAGAGAGAGTCCTGGGTGAGTTGGATCTCTATCTTGCAGGGCAATCCTCAATTCGCGAAGCTGAAGGCACTATTGCCCTTCTTACCGGCTTCGCCCCGTTGGAGAGCCGGGAAGCTGTAACAAATCTCCTCGCAGGTGAGGGGGTTTACTACCTCACAGAAGATGCAGTTAAGGAGGACAACCCTCCCGTAAAACTGAAAAACAGCTTTTTTGCCTCTCTTTACGAGCCAATTGGCGATCTTTATATGTTGCCTAAGTATGGAGAGCTTGACCTTACCCCCTATTTTGCACCATTCTACATGCTCTTCTTTGGCCTCTGCCTAGGAGATATGGGTTATGGTCTGATTCTTCTTGCAGGTGCAACAATTGCAAAATTCAAATTCGCCAAATTTAAAGGATATCTCACTCTGGTACAGTTTCTTGGAATTGGAGCAATTCTTATGGGGGCACTTCCGGGAGTCTTTTTCGGGACATCGTTAAAGGAGATTATCCCGATGCATGACTCTGTTAAGGATCTCTTCTTCTCCGATCTTAAAATGTTCTGGTTTGCAATAGTATTCGGTCTGTTTCAGATTGTTTTTGCAAGAATGTTAAACGCAATATACTCAATAATTAACAGGGGCTGGCAGTATGGAATGAGTAATATCGGGTGGTCTATACTTATTGTATGGGCATCCTTTAAGTACGCCTCAACCATGTCTGACTCGATAATGGTTCCTCAATTTATGAACTGGCTTGCAATTGCAGGAGCACTTCTTATTCTCGGTTTCTCATCCGACAGTAAGAGTCCTGTAAAGAGGTTCTTTGGAGGCCTGGTATCATTTTGGGATGTAACCTCTCTCTTTGGTGATATGCTCTCATATATCCGTCTGTTTGGACTGGGAACTGCGGGTGCTATTCTTGGAATGGTTGTTAACTCTGTTGCTATGAGTCTCTCCGACATACCTTATCTGGGATGGCTCTTTGCCGGAGTTATGCTGCTTGTCGGTCACCTTATGGTGCTTATGCTATCCAGTCTTGGCGCTTTTGTTCACCCGATGCGTCTTACATTTGTTGAGTTTTACAAAAATGCCAGCTTCTCCGGTGGAGGACGTCCGTTTCGTCCATTGGTTAAGGAGGAGATAAAATAGATTCAGTTTAATTAAATAATAATAAATAATAATATCAAAAAATTATGGAACAAACATTACCACTAATCTTAGCTTACACAGGTATGGCAGTTATGCTTGCACTCGCATGTATCGGAAGTGCTATTGGTGTAACTATCGGCGGAAACGCAACAATTGGTGCTCTTAAAAAGAATCCTGATATTTTCGGATCATCTATGATTCTTTGTGCACTTCCCTCTACTCAGGGTCTTTACGGGTTTGCAGGTTTCTTTCTTATGTTAATGAGTATAAAGGATATCGCTGTACTAACACTAAACCAAGGTCTTGCTGTTTTTGCAGTGGGTATTGCTTTAGGTGTTGTTGGTCTATTCTCTGCTCTTAAACAGGCCTCTCTTGTTGCCAACGGGATTGTTGAGATGGGTAACGGCAATGATGTATTCGGTAAAACAATGATTCTGGGTGTATTTCCCGAGTTATATGCTATTCTTGCATTTGCCGCAGCATTCCTTGCTCTGCCTTCATAATTCTGTTTAACAACTTAGTATTGGGTGTCAAGGTATTTTTTTGTACCTTAACACCCATATTTTTTTATAGCAAATTCAAGTTAATCTATTAATATTATGGCACTTATAAAATCAATCTCCGGCATAAGGGGTACAATTGGTGGCGAAATTGGGGAGTCGTTTACTCCTCTTGATATTGTTAAGTTCACATCTGCATATGCCTCTCTGATAAAAAAACGTGCCGGAGAGAAGTCTCGCTGCAGGGTTGTAGTTGGAAGGGATGCCCGTATCTCGGGTGAGATGGCGGACAGTATCGTTTGCGGAACACTTATGGCTTGCGGAGTTGATATTATTAATGCAGGTATGGCCTCTACCCCTACTGTTGAGATGGCTGTTGTATTTGAGGGGGCAGATGGTGGTATAATTCTCACAGCATCTCATAATCCCAAGGAGTGGAATGCCCTTAAACTTCTTAATGAAAAGGGGGAGTTTTTGAGCTCTTCCGATGGAGAGGAGCTGTTGAATATGGCTGACAACTCCCTTTATAGATTTGCTGAGGTAGATAATTTAGGTGTTATGACACATAAAGATTTTACTAAGCAACATATCGAGGCTGTACTCTCCTACCCTCTTGTTAATACCGAGGCAATCTACAGAGCCGGATTTACAGTTGTTCTTGACGCAGTAAACTCTGTAGGTGGAGTAGTAATCCCCGCTCTTTTGGAGGCACTTGGAGTAAATACAATAAAGATCAATTGTGATCCTGACGGAAGATTTCCCCACAATCCGGAGCCTCTTCCCGAACATCTGACACAACTCTCCTCTACAGTTGTTAAAGAGGGTGCAGATCTTGGGATTGCTGTTGACCCGGATGTTGATCGTCTTGCTCTAATTCAAGCAGATGGTAATCCCTTTGGTGAGGAGTATACGCTTGTAGCGGCTGCCGATTATGTTCTTAAGAGCAGAAAGGGTTCTACTGTCTCAAATCTCTCTTCATCAAGAGCACTCAGAGATATAACCGAAGGGGCCGGCTGCAGCTACTACCCATCGGCTGTTGGTGAGGTTAATGTTGTTGAGATGATGAAAAGTGTAAATGCCGTTATCGGTGGAGAGGGTAACGGTGGTGTAATAGTGCCGGACCTGCACTACGGCAGAGATGCATTGATAGGAGTAGCTCTGATTCTAAGCCACCTTGCTATTGAGAAGATCTCTCTGTCCGATCTCAGAAAAAGGTATCCTGTTTATGTCTCATCAAAAAACAAGATTGATCTCTCGCCGGGAATGGATGTTGATAATATTCTCTCAAAGATAAAAGATATCTACTCTCAAGAGAGGATTACCGACACAGACGGAGTAAAGATTGATTTTGACAAAGAGAGGATGTGGGTTCATCTGAGAAAATCCAATACAGAGCCAATAATCAGAGTATATGCAGAGGCACCTGAGAGCATCAGTGCAACCAACCTTGCAAACAAAATATTATCCGATATAAAAAACTTATAAAATGTTTTCATTCAGAACAACACCACTTTTAGATCAACCTGACACAGTTCTTAAGAGCGGGCGTGTAGCAGTACTTTGCAATCAAACCGCATGGCATCCGGAAAATGGAGAGTATATCTTTGAAACGTTATACTCAAAAGGGGTTCTTAAGAGAGTTTTCACTCCGGAACATGGTCTGTTTGGAGAGCTTCAAGATCAGGTTAAATTAGATAAAACAGAAGTCTATAACAATCTTGGTATGGAGGGTTGTGAGTTTGTCTCTCTTTATGGAACAGACGAAGAGTCTCTTAATGCCCAATCCGACAAACTATCTGATATTGACGCTCTTATAATTGAACTTCAGGATGTTGGGTCAAGGTATTACACTTTTAATACCACAATTCTAAATCTCTTCAAGACTTTAAAGAGGGAGGGGATAAATCTCCCTGTCTATATTATTGACAGACCCAATCCTGCCGGAAGGCAGGTTGAGGGAACAATGCTTAAAGAGGAGTTTGCATCATTTATCGGCATTGAGGGGATTTTACACAGACATGGCTTGACAATAGGTGAGATGGCTCATCTGCTCTACAATGAGCTGAATGCAAAATTTCCTCTGCATATCATCTCATATGAAGCCGGTTTGACATACAGGGATATGCTTCCATGGAGCATCCCCCCTTCTCCCAATATCCCCGGGCTCTTTACATGTAGCTTCTATAGTGGGCAATGCCTTTGGGAGGGGACAAATGTTAGCGAGGGGAGAGGAACTACCCGTCCGTTTGAGATCTTCGGGGCCCCATATATGGAGGAGCTTACCGGATTCAACAGAGAGAGAGGATTCAAAAATTGGAATGATCCAGATAACCCGATATTCGATCCGGGTGTCTATGTAAGGTGGACTAAATTCATCCCTGTATTTCATAAATACGTGACAGAGACCTGTTTCGGTTTTCAGCTTCATCCACTGCCGGGTGCGAGCTATCATGCTCTGGCACACAATTTGAGAATCATCAGCTTCGTAAGACAAAATTGTAAGGGATTCTCTTTTAGAGAGGGCAAATATGAGGCAGGTAATAATAAAACTGCAATTGAGCTGCTCGTGGCCGACCATCTTATCTTAGGGTATCTTAATGGTGAGTGCTCATGGGAAGAGGTTAAAGAGCATATGAAGATTGAGGAGCAGAAGTGGATAAGAAAATCAAAAAAGGCTCTACTTTACGACCTCCCTCTTTATAGGTGTAAATAACTAGAAGAGTAGTAACTTACAATGTTCAAAAAGTAATACGCAAACAAAATTAACTATTTAATTAACACCTTTTATTGTAATATGGCAAATCCGGTTTTAACAGAGAAGATCTTCAAAAATGCAGCTGCAACAACATACAGCGAAACAATGACAGTTAAGGGTACTGCATTAAAATCCCTTGTTCTGGTTTTTATGGTTTTGGCAGGCGCTTCATTTACCTGGAAAGTTTTTTATGACACACTAAATCCTGCTACAGTAAATCCATGGATGTGGGGAGGTATAATTGGCGGATTAATTACAGGACTTATAATAAGTTTCAAACCAAACTTGGCTCAATATCTTGCACCTATATATGCTGTTCTTCAGGGTCTCTTTCTTGGAGCTATCTCTGCAATGTATAATGAGGCATTTGCGATGAGTGCTCCCGGAATTGTTATGAATGCAACGCTGCTTACAATCATAACCGCTATGGTTATGCTTCTGATATACAGATTAAACATTATTAAGGTTGATGCAAAATTTACCCGAATAATGGTAATTGCTATAAGCACAATAGCTTTTTACTATGTTATCTCAATTGTTCTTGGTATGTTCGGGGTAAATCTAACATCTCTGCACAACAGCTCTCCACTTAGCATAGGAATCAGCATTGTTATTATTGTTGTTGCCGCATTCAGTCTGCTTATGGACTTTAACTTTATTGAGAAGGCATCTGCTGCAGGTGCTCCTAAGTATATGGAGTGGTATGGTGCATTTGCACTTATGGTGACTCTTATATGGTTGTATATGGAGATTTTGCGTCTTCTTGCAAAGTTTGCCGGTAACAGAAACTGATCCTGAGTATATGTAATGTCTATAATATTTGTTTAGTAATAATATTTTTGTACTTTTGCATCCCCATAATAATATAAATTATACCAAAATGAAAAATGGAATCCATCCCGAAACCT
>CAZCXB010000023.1:0-15143 GCA_964502485.1 uncultured Muribaculaceae bacterium
GTTCCAGCACGTTAAACCAGGCAAAGGCGGAGCTTTTGTAAAGGTTAAGATGAGAAATCTGGAGAATGGGAAGATTCTTGAAAACACCTACAACGCCGGAGAGAAAATTGAGATAATAAATGTAGAGAGAAGGCCTTATCAGTTTCTTTACAAAGATGATATGGGATGCAACTTTATGCATACCGAAACTTTTGAGCAGGTTAGCATTAATCCCGATATGATTGAAAATGTAGATCTTATGAAAGAGGGACAGTATGTTGAGATGATGTTTCTGGCAGATATTGAGAGGGTGCTTACATGCGAACTTCCACCATTTGTAGAGATGGAGATAACATATACCGAACCTGCTGTCAAGGGAGATACCGCCTCTACCAACGCAATGAAGTCAGCAACTGTTGAGACCGGCGCTGAGGTTATGGTTCCACTCTTTATAAATCAGGGAGAGAGAATTAAGGTTGATACCAGAACCCGGAGTTACTCCGAGAGATGCAAATCCTAAAACATTCCGCGTCCTATAAACCATATATAAAAATATTATTATGAGATATTTAATACTCATACTACTCTCCACACTGCTTGCAGCTTGTGGAGAGTCTTTGTCTTACAAAATGCCGGACAGAGAGCTGATAGAGAGAACTTTTCAAAGAGGTGACTTTACCGAAGCCTCAAGAATGGCAGGACTTTATCTTGCTTCGGACACACTCTCTCCAACCGAGAGATATGAGGTTACTTTTATGTTAGATCTTATGAAAAGAGTGAGAAAAGACTTCTCTCAAAGAGATACCTCTGTACTCTCATATATTAAAAAGCACTACCCAAATGTGACTGCCGCCGAGATTAAGAGGTGGGAGGAGAGTAATGCATTAGAAAACATGATTATAGACGGTGAGAGACTCTACTTTAACTCTGCAGGCAGAAACCTGTTTAGGATAGACTCAATCGCGGCCAAACATTTCAAACATCCAAACGGAGGTCAAAGTGACAGCCTTACAAGGTTTTTATCGTGGCATATACCGATGCTGGTAAAAGCGGCAGAGAGTCTTAAAAGCATCTACTTCTCACCTGTAAAGATGAGGGTTACCTACACCTTAACAGTGAAGGCAGATGAGGTTCCGGAGGGTGAAGTTATCAGAGTCTGGATGCCATTCCCAAGGGGCGACGCCAAATCTCATAGCGACATTCAGCTTCTATGGACATCCTGTCCAAACTATATAATCTCTCCCGATAAGTACGAACATAAAAGCATCTATATGGAGGGCAAGGCTGTAAAGGGAGAACCAACCACCTTCAGCTACCGCTTCAGCTATACATCTTACGCACAGCTTCATCTTTTTAATCCACAAAGTGTTAAGGAGTATGATACAACCTCTACACTATACAAAGAGTTTACAAAAGAGAGGGCACCACATACAATTTTCAGTGAAAACATCATGAGTGCGGTAAATGAGGCCGTGGGAGATGAGACCAACCCATATCTTAAAGCAAGAAGGATATATGAATGGATTGATATGAGATTCCCTTGGGCAAGTGCCAGAGAGTACTCAACAATCCCAAATATTCCGGAATATGTACTTGCGAACCGTCACGGAGACTGCGGACAGGTATCACTCCTGTTCATAACTATGGCCAGAGCAGCCGGAATTCCTGCTAAATGGCAATCAGGCTGGATGATGCACCCCGGAAATATGAATTTACATGACTGGGCAGAGGCATATTTCGAAGGGATAGGATGGGTTCCTGTAGATCAATCTTTTGGCAGGGTTAAAAGCTCTAAGGGAGATGACAACTCATTCTACTTCTTCACCAAAGGTCTTGACGCATACAGATTGATTGTCAACGATGATATCTCAGGGAATTTTTATCCCGGTAAAATACACCATAGAAGTGAAACAGTTGATTTCCAAAGAGGGGAAGTAGAATGGAGAGGAGAGAATATCTACTTTGGAAGATGGAGATACAATATGGAAATTGAGTATTTAAACTAACATTACATTTAAAAAAATGCAGATTGCACCGTAGACAACGGGGGTCAGACCCCAAACGTTTGCACGTTTGGGGTCTGACCCCCGTTGTCGGTGAAATTGTGGCTATTTAAATTCGTAATGGGCTTTAAAGTACTCGTCTACAGTTTTAACCAGTTGCTCTGCTGTCTTTTTCCTTACAGATGGTTCTCGTCTGCACTCTGAGTGAAACTCCAGCTGGATGGCATCCACTGTTCCGCTTGTGCCTGAACCATGAAACTTTGTTATGTATCCTCCGCTGAAATAGGGTGTATCTCCCGGAGAGGGGCTCTGCTTGGAAGGAATTGATGCGACCTGGTTATTGTAAAAGAGTGTCCCGAATGAGTTCTCACCACGAATAAGTTGAGAGAAGGTAGTTTTTGAACTTACGCTCTTGTAGAGATTATAGATACCTGAGGATGCTGCAATGCTCTCCTTATTTAAATCGGAATCACTTAAGTTAAGAGTGGATGAACTTAGTTGATATCCAATCTCTACCTCTTGTTTGGCATGTCCGTGAGAGTGAAAATCGAGAATAAGTCCCTTACCGAAACTCTTTGTTACACTTGTTTTTGCCTCTATAATAAAGTCGTGATACTTATCGTAAACAACCTTAGTAGCTGAGCTACCCTGAGGAATAGCATACTCCGGCTGACGATTCATATCTACATATGTTCTTTTTAATTTACAGTAAATAACATGTGCATACTTGCCTGTTCTTGCAAAAACTATTGAGTCGACCAAATCTCCCAACTCAGGGGTATAAGTATCATAAACAGTTGTAAATGCAGGGTCAGGGCAATTATCTTTAGTCCTCACGGGAAGGTTATCCGTAACGACAGAACCTCCATGAGGTATTGAAATTATCAGAGGAAAATTTCCGCTCCGGTATTCGACAAACCCGGTATCATAGGTAACCCTTTTAAAACCTTGCTGAGGCTCATCTATAACAACTGGCTTATCCTCTGCAGCAGGAGGCTGTACTGTTTTACCACAACTTAGTATATTAAGTGCAGCCAATAACAGTATCGAATAGATAAAACCCTTAACAAGGATTCTGTATTGTCTCATACTCTTCATAGTGTTCATTTAATAAAGTTTCTCTCAATATAATCACAAATCTCCTTTCCAAATAGCTTCATGCTGTTCTCATCTACACCCTCCCCTCGCCAGATCTCCATCTGTGCGTCTGTCCGTTCAAAGAGATAACTCTCTAAAGGAGCCAAAATCTGCATATAGCCACTACCGGAACTATTATATAACTTACTAAAGTTAAGATATTTTTCTCCATTTCCCCTGGCAACAGAGAAGACCCTCTCCTTAAGTGCAAGAGCCATATCGCACATAGCTGAGTTGTAGGAGCCCTCACGTTTTCTAAGCAGATAAGGGATATCAACACCCATCTTTACCCATGCAGGAATTGCAACAGAGGTAGGAGGATATCCCAAAACAGCCCAGAAAGTTGTTAGAGATGGATCCTCTCCCACCTTTACCCCGTGAATAATACAGGTGTTGGCCGTGCTTTTTCTCGGAATAAAATCTGAGTCCGGAATAAACCCTGATGAAAAAAGTTTCATCATATCGGCATTTTTAAAATCAACCCCCATTAGTGAATGGTAGAAAGATCTCGACAGGTTATTCAATATCCACTGAACAGTGAACTCCTTTGCAGGAGCTCCCTTTGCAAATATATCCGAAGCAGTCTGATACCTTATATAGCCCTGTCCCTTTTCATAAATTCCGTTGTATGAAAAGTTTGTATAAACAAGATAACCATTTGGAGCAACAGATGGGTCATTAACATCCAGCATATAGTACCCGTTGGAGTGAGTCTCAAAGAATGCTGCTCCCCCTTTTGCATCTATTACACCATAGTTTGCAGATACCTTCATAGGGCGAGCAAGAGTGTCAAGGAAGTGGCGAAACTCCTCTACACTCCTGCAAACCTCGAGAGCCCTTCTCATAAGAGCACCATTATTGGCACCAGAGATCTCTTCGGTAATATTATATGACAATGTATTCATTACAGAGAAGCCGTGAGAGTTTGTCCCCGCCCAGATACTCGCTTTAGTCTCATCGGTAGCATCGCTTCTGACAATACCTATTAGAGGATAACCCCGAAAAGCTGAATAGATAAGACGATGGTTCATATTCTGGGTATCTGTATTCTTCCACATAAGCGGACGCCCGTCTTTTGTCGCTTTTCCACTAATAATCACAGATGTACAGGATATTGCTTCAGATGTAATTGCAAGCAAAACAGTAATTAATATAAACAGAAGATTGCTCTTTTTCATAATAATGGGCTGACTTTAATTTATAGTTGATTCTGTTCCAGTTTATTGTTCGCACTAACCTCCGCCTCCGGAAATAGCCACTGCCACTCTTTATGACCCACAGCCCTGTATCTGTTAGCCTCTCCCATTCCCTGCTCATCGTACATATTGTAGTTTGATGCCAGGGGATCAACATTAGTAGGCATAGTAGTACTGCTGTTCCAACCCCCCTGATTATAACCATCCCTTGGTTTTGGACCTCTGTCAAGCGGTAAATTTAACCTTTTAAGATCGAACCACCTAAACCCCTCTGCCCAGAGCTCAACTCTACGCTGTGTCATTATCTCGTCTATCAGATCGTCGCCTGTTTTTACAGACAGTGTATAGGCAGGGTCCCTGTGCTTAGCAAGAGGATAGAGGGCATTTGCAGCGTCACCCCACTTAGATTGTCTTGCAAGCGCCTCAGCTTCAATTAGCATTAGCTCGGGTAAGCGAATATATGCAAGATCGGCACATTTGTCGGTGTTGTTTGTAAGGAGCCATTTATTGGACATAAAGTTTCTCTTATTTCCGTTTGGCGGAATAATTGGCATAGGGGTGAAGTTTTTATCCTGAGCCCTAGGAAACCACAAACTCTTTCTTACATCTGTTGCCGCAATTTTATTGTAAAGTAAATTATAGATCGCTCTTGGAGTGTTTCTATTGTAACTTACATTCATATTTGAGATAAAGCTATGCCAGTCTCTTAGGCTTCCGGCTTGATCCTGAAGAGCAAACTTACCCCAGATCCACTCCGAATTATTCATATCACTCATCCTCTGATCTACAGTTACATAAGTATTTGCCTGAAGCGATCGTCCCGAGAGAGTTATAACCTCTCTTGCTACTGTAGCCGCCTCACTCCATCTTCCCTGCACCATCAACACCCTTGCTTTGATTGTTCTTGCCACATGGACATCAATATGAGATTTGTTCTCCTTCTTAACAGTGAGGCTCTTCATTAGATTAATCGCCTCATCAAGATCGTCATTTATCTGTTTATAGACATCCTCAACAGTTGACCTTGGAAGGGGTTCCAATTTATTATCGGTTTTGAGAATAATCCCAAGCTGACTATTCTGCTCACCACTCCTGTATCTCTCTGCAAAACACTGAACAAGATTAAAATGAGCAAAAGCTCTATAAACTAAAGCCTGCCCCTTAACATTATCTCTCTCCTGAGAGGGTCCGGTAACATTGTCGATGTTTCCGAGTATCTTATTTGTATTGCCGATTATTCTATAGAAGAAACGATAGTAGTAGGTGAGATCCTTATCCGATGGGTTACGGTGCATAATCCAGGTTGCGGCTGTCTGGAAGACGGGATTGTTTCTTGTATAGACAACATCGTCGCTCATCATTGCAAGATTAAGAATAAAAGTCTGATATCCACCTTGCCCAAACCAACTTGTTGATGTTCCGGTAGTCCCTGAACCCTCATACATAAGTCTGTGTATACCATTAACAGCCATCAATGCATCGGCAGTAGAGTTGAAGATTGTCGCCTCGTCTGTGCTTTGTGTAGATCTTGTCTCAAGAAAATCTTTACTGCAAGAGGAGATTATCAGCGATAAAATCAGTGTAAAATATATCTTTTTCATCTTTTCCGGTTTTATAAGTTAAAGTTAACCCCTATTACAATTGTTCTTGAAGGAGAGTATCTGTCTCCGTTGTTATCATATCCGTTGAGACTATAGTTAGAGTTCATCCCATTTCGTTTATTGAATACAAAGAGGTTGTCTCCCGATGCATAAATCCTCATGGTTGTTATACCCGCCTTCTCTATAAATCTCTTAGGAACATTATAGGAGATGCTGAAGTTCTTAAACTCAACCATATCAGAACTAACCAACCATCTGGTAGAGCGTTGTGCTCTCAAACTTAATGCTGCATTACCATCATCAAGTCTTGGCACATCAGTAATCTGGCCTGGAGCATTCCATCTGGATAGAATATCGCTATGCAGAGATTGGTTAGATCTGTAATTTGGTGACATCAGATTGCTATAGGTAAAGTCATACATCTTACCGCCGAATTGGTAATAAAGAAGGGCAGAGAGGGTAAAGTTTCTATAAGTGATACTTGACTGAATCCCTCCATATATAGATGGTATCGAGGTTCCTGACCAGTCATCTGCGGCCTGATTAATATCTGAGGTATAGCTATTCCCATTAACAGTCACAAGGGATGTCGCATCCTCCTTTGGTTTATAGAGTGCATCTCCGTTCTCCGGATTAACACCTTGCCACTGAAGCAGCCACCACTCATATCTCGAATGACCCTCCTCTACCCTTTGATATCCACTGTTTATATTGTATGGATCTCTCGGCAATTTTGTTATCTCGTTCTTAAGTAGAGTTCCGTTTATATCTGCACTCCACTTTAAGTTATCTCTGTTTATTATATCAACCCCAAGCTCAAACTCCAACCCTGAGTTGAACATAGAACCTGAGTTAACATCCTGGGAGGAGATTCCCGAAGCGGGAGAGAGAGGTACTGAGAAGAGAAGGTTACTTGACTCTCTGTAGAAGTACTCTGCAGAACCTCTCAAAAATCCAAAGAGCCCAAACTCTATCGCTGCATCGTAACTGCTGTTTACCTCCCATTTAAGGTCTCTGTTACCCAGAGTGCTCTGCACATAGCCGGGCTCATTTGCATTCTGCGACTTACCATAAAGAGCTTGCCATGGATAGTAGCTCCCGATATCGTCATTACCCACCTGACCATATGATGCTCTAATTTTTAGTGCGTCTACAAACTTTAGAGTCTTTATAAAATCCTCTCTTTCAAGCCTCCAGGCACCACCAATTGACCAGAAATTACCCCATCTTGAATCCTCATAAAACCGAGAAGTTCCATCTCTTCTGAAAGAGATCGACGCAACATATTTTTCGTCATAGCTATAGTTAACACGCGATAGATAACCTTCTGTTCTGTAAGTGTTTGTATATGAATTAGGCTGAGTATTTATGTTTACATAGTTGGCCAGCTCATAATTACCGCTAAAGATCTGGTCCCGCAGAGAGGCCGAGAGATAATTATACTCATAACTATAACTCTCATGACCTGCAAGAGCATCCACTTTGTGCTTCCCGAAGATCTTCTCCCATGTAAGTAGCTGATTAACTGTCCATGTTGTGGTAAAGCTGTTAGATTTACTTGCAACGCTTGTATTGCCCTTATCGGGATATACTATTGATGCAGAGGTTGACAGATATGCATTTGATGTAACTGCAGCATTGACGGTAAATTTAAAGTTCTTTAGAAAAGATATCTCAATATAAGGTTTTGCAGATATCATCTGTCTTTTAAGTTTGTCTATCCTGTTTTGAAGCTCAATTGCCGGATTTGTGCCGGATGCAAAATCACGTTTTGGATAGGCGATACCACCGTCGAGCATATATCCTACTCCAAAATCGTACCTTTTTGCACCGTTTTCGTCAAGAACATAAGAGCCATCGTTAGGATTATGAATATGAATAGGGTAGATAGGGCCTATATATCTGGTAAAGAGAAACGGATTGGAGAAGTTTCCCATCCCTTCGTCCTGAAGACCACCGCTGGTGCTGATATTTGCCCCCAGGTTTATACCTGCTTTAAACCACGATGTCAACTTGGAGTTGATGTTTGTCCTTGCAGAATATCTTTGAAAATCGGACCCGATTATATAACCCTTCTCGTTGGTATATCCAAATGATGCATAGTAGTCTGTTGTTGAATTTCTTCCATTAATAGAGAGAGAGTAGTCCTGTGTATGTCCCCTCTGTTGAACTGCCTTTTCCCAGTCCAGGTCATCACTCCAGAGTAGTTTTGCTGCTGAATTTAACTTTCCGTCTGTCCCAACAACCTGTGTAGCTGCAACATTAAATGGATTGTATGCAAGTTGTGAGATAAGATTATTAGAGGCTTGTAATCTAGCCTGTTCATCACTCATCCCCCCTCTTACAGCCTTGTTTTTTAGATTCTCCCAGTAGAGCTCCATATAATCCGGTATCCCTACTCTGTCGTACTCATGCATCTGCCTTGAGGTAAATCCGTTCACAATTTTAACAGAGATTTGAGTCTTCTCCGAAACACCTCTCTTGGTGGTGATTACAACCACGCCATTAGCTGCCCTTGCTCCGTAAAGAGCTGCAGATGAAGCATCCTTAAGGACAGTAAGACTCTCTATATCAGAAGGATTAATGTTTGAGATCAGCCCTGCATAAGGCATCCCGTCCAGGATTATCAAAGGGTCGTTGCTTGCATTAATTGAGCCTATACCCCTTATTCTGATATTGGCACTCGATCCCGGATGGCCGTTTGCTGAGTTAAGCTGTACCCCGGGAGTTATACCGGAGAGGGCATTTGTAACATTAGTAACCGGCCGAAGTTCCAGTTTTTTTGAGTCCATCTTACCGGCCGAACCTGTAAATGAACCCCTTGTAGCAGTACCATACGCTACAACCATCACCTCATCAAGACTTGTAAGTTCTGGAACAAGCTCAAAGAGAATCTGCAATCTGTTATCAATCTTAACCTCCTCTGTCTTGTATCCAATGAAACTTACCATCAGGGTCTGACCCCCATTGTCCGGAGTTATGGAAAAATCGCCTTTCAAATCTGTTATTGCCCCTATAGTTCGGTTCTCCTTTACAATTATTGTGGCATAGGGGATGGGCTCTCCGCTCTCTCTATCTCTTACAGAACCCTTTACTATCGGTTTGGATTGATTAACCCGCTCGTTTACAGGAGCTGCAGATGTCATTCCGCTGCTCTCGGCAGGTACCAGCCCTCTTGGGGTTAATACTATCTGCTTTTCGGTTATCTTATAAACAATACTCTTCGGCTCTAACAGACTCTTTAGAATTATCTCTAACTGTTCATCTTTTGCCGAAATGTCTACCCTTTCATCTATCCCGCTTAGAGCATTGGAGTAGACAAAGGTGTAATCACACTGCTTCTCAATCCCTTTCAGGACTGTTCTTAGAGGCGTTCTGGTGTAACTGAGTGAAATTTTTTGTGCGTAGGAGTTGGTGCTGCACAACAATAACCCCAAAAGGATTATCAGTACTCGGAAGTATGCTTTCATAAATTAAAAGATTAGGTAGTTTATGGCTTCTCTATTCTATACATTTCAGAAAAATAAAACCCTAAACACCGGGGAGTCATTTATCTTGAGGACAAGAATATTTTACGCTCAATAATTTTATAATCTATTGGAGAACAAAATTTTATAATCTCCATAATCTGAACAATAGACTCAGATTTAAACTGAGCTGTAATCCTGCATGAGAGAATAGATCTGTCTGTGATAACAAATTCGGCTCCATGCCACCTCTCGAGCATCTTAAGTACTTCGCTTATAGGAGTCTCCTCAAATATCAGCATACCGTTTCTCCATGCCGCTGTCCTCAAAGTGTCTGTATTTCTGATAAGCTTCATGCTGTTTTGGCTATCCACAATTACAGTTTCCAACGGTTTAAGCTCCCTCGTGCTCTCTCTTTTGCTCCTCTTACTTGAGGAGATCAGCTTAATGGATCCGGAAAAGAGTGTTGCCTGCTCAACGTCGTCATCTTCGTAGGATCGTATCATAAATTTCGTCCCTAAAACCTGAATCTTCAACCCCTTGTTTGTAGTTACCATCATAGGGATATCGGGGTTGCTTCTAACCTCAAAAAAAGCCTCCCCGGATATCTCCACCTCACGGAACTCTCCGTTAAAAACCTCGGGGTATGTGATTTTTGTATCTGAATTGAGCCAGACAACAGAGCTGTCCGGAAGTGTAACTACCCCTTTTACCCCCTTATTGGTATAGAAACTGAGTCTGTTTATATCTCTGTTTAATAAGATGTTGGAATCTCTTTGCAGATATAACGCCTCTCCTGATGACAAAGGAGAGGATGAGGTGCCTAAGTATTGGTAAAGGTTCAGAAGAAGAGCAAATAAAAAAAGTGCAGCTGCGATTTTTCCGTAAAGAGGACGCCACCAAAGAGATGTAGCTCTCTTTTTGTTTAGGAATCTCTCCTTAAAATAGGTAAACTCCTCCCTATTTGCCTCATCTACCGGCAAAGAGGTAGTTACAGAGAGGTTCTTTAACAATAGAAGATACCCTCTGTTGGCAACATCGCTCTCTGCCCACTCAAGAACCTCTCTCTGCTCAGATTGAGAGGCTCTCCCCTCGATAAATTTTAATAACAGCTCCTTTTTCATAAAACAATCCTACATATACTATACAAGCTGGCGACAAATAACCCTAACAGTGCCGGTAAAAAATCTGCCAGCTCCCTTCTAAGAAGTTTCAATGCCTGCATTATCCTATACTCTACATTTTTTACAGTTACTCCATGGATTTTTGCTATCTCTTCATAACTTTTTCTATTGAACCTGTTCATAACAAATGCCTCTTTAGTCTTCTGAGGCATCATCTCCAGAACCCGGCCCAATTGAGACATTACTTCGTTTTTCAAAAGCGTCTCCGAGGATGTGTCACACAGAGCCTCAAAGTTAAAGGAGAGATAAGCTCTCTCCTCCCTATTATGATGTCTTGACTCAACCTGATTATGTTTCAATATATTGATACACTTATTCCTGGTTATGGTAAGGAGATAGGACTGCAGATTTCCTTGAGGATCTATGGAGCTCCTGTTCTCCCAAAGTGCTAAGAATACTTCATGGGCAACACATCTCGATTGATTGAGATCGTTGAGGTACTGGTATGCAAAATATGTAACTTTATTCAGAAGTTTCAGGTAAACCTCTTCAAAAGCTCTCATTGAGCCATTTTTTAATTCATAAGCACTCTGGTCCGGCATAAAAAAATGGTGTACTCAAAGATAGCATTCAATTTCTATTTTTTAAAGCTTTCGTATAATTGTTACGCCGTCACGAAGCGGTAAAATAAAACTCTCTGTCCTTAAATCCTCCTTTACCATTTTGTTAAAGCGATAAATTTCCCTTGTCTGGGCATCTCCCGGCAATGGGTTCATTACTACCTTACCATACCATAAGACATTATCTGCCAAAATATACCCCCCCCTTCTCACCATATCAAACAGAAGCTCGTAGTATTTGCAATACTCTCTTTTATTGCCATCTATATAGACAAGATCATAGGTGTTACCTGCAAGTTTAACAAGCACATCAGCAGCATCTCCCAAATGGAGGGTAATCCTATCTTTAACACCGGCTCTCTCAAATGCCTCGTATATGAGCTCTTTATGAAGATCGTTCTTCTCGATAGCATCAAGATGCCCCTCTCCATCCAACCCTCTGGCAAGACAAATAGCCGAGTAGCCGGTGAAGGTTCCAATCTCAAGAACTCTTGCAGGCCTTACCATTCTAGAAAATGTAGTAAGTAAACGGCCCAACACGGGCCCTGAGAGCATTCTGCCGTGTGTAGTGCGAATGTTTGTCTCTCTCTCCAGCCATTCGAGCACAGGATCTTCCGGAGATAGATTGCAGAGGATATAATCGTCTATTAAGGGGTCCATATCTCTTATGATATTAATCAACCGTAAATTAGTGTTGCCATTTTATCTCTGTCCAAAATCTCATTTGCAACCCTGTTAAGGCGAAGTGAGTCTATTGAAGATATCTTATCCATAATTGACTCAATGGGCTCTACCCTGCCATAAAACAGAAGTGATTTCCCCATAGAGAGACATTGAGACTCTGCATTATCTATAGAGATGGCGAGCTGGCCAAGCAGCTGCTTCTTAGCGGCTTTTAGAGCCGATTGGGTTAACTCTCTATCTTTTAATATCTCCAACTCTTTATAAACAATATCGAGACATCTCTCTACGCTGCTCTTATCTGTCCCAAAATATATGGAAAAGAGGCCGGTATCTGTATAGGGTGTAAAAGAGGAGTCAACTGTATATGCAAGAGCATATTTCTCTCTTAGTGAGTGGTTAAGTCTGGAGTTAAGTGCAGGTCCTCCCAGAATATTCGATAGCAGAGCTAAGGTCATTCTGTTTTCATTGTAAAGTGAGTAGGCAGCAGCCCCAACTACACAGTGTGCCTGATGGGTCTTTCTTGATACTCTTTTGACTCTCTCTCCCGAAAGTGGAACAAGATTGCACTCGGAGCATCTCTCGATACTATTTGGAGCCCTCCCGTTGTTCTCTTTTTTACCGAAATATCTCTCGACAAGTTGTGCCCCTCTCTCAGGAGTGATATCTGCGACTATTGCAAAACTCATATTTGAGGGTAGATAATAAGTGCCTGTAAAACTCTTAATATCATCTGTATTAATCTGCTTTACACTCTTCGGCTTCCCTAATATTGGCATAGAGAGAGGGTGGCTGCCAAAAAGATACTCATCAAAATCGTCGAAAATCTGCTCAGATGGAGTATCCTTATATGAGCAGATCTCATCAAGTACTATATCTCTCTCCTTAATCAGCTCCCTCTCCGGATAGATCGAGTTGAATGCAAGATCGCTGAGAAGCTCAACTGCCTTGGAGATATCCTCCTTAAGAACTGTTGCGTGTATAACTGTCTCCTCCTTTGTTGTGTATGCATTAAGCTCCCCGCCCTGGCTCTCTAGAAAATTGTTTATCTTTCTGATTCCCTTGGTGGTAGTACCCTTGAAAAGCATATGCTCTGTAAGATGGGCAATACCGTTCAAAACCGGGTTCTCATCTCTTGTTCCTGCTTTTATGCTTAAAGCACAATATGCAACGGGAGAGGAGATTCTGCGAAAAGCGTATCCGATACCCGAGTCAAGTTGTGTTGTGATAATGTTCATCTGCTAAAACCGGAAAGGTACAGAAATTTTCCTGA
This sequence comes from uncultured Muribaculaceae bacterium, assembly GCA_964502485.1. Lineage (GTDB taxonomy): Bacteria > Bacteroidota > Bacteroidia > Bacteroidales > UBA932 > Bact-08. Next base: position 13,082 of record CAZCXB010000023.1, read on the forward strand.
TATCCTCTTTTGTGAAACCAACAGGAAGCCTCCTGCTAACCTTATGCCTGCGGAAAAAGAGAAGTTCATGAGTGTCTGTTCCAATAATCATTTTGTAGCAGTATGAGCCTGCCGAGTCACCTTTTGGATTTATAACTACCGGAATAACTGTATTCTCTTTATTGTTAATTATTGCATCCTCAATGTCGTCAACTGACACTAATTTAACTGCGTCGCCAAAAAGAGCCGAGAACTCCCCCTCTCCTATATCATACCCCAACAAATCTGTCGAGAAGAGCAGCTCTCTCCCCTTAATTTCACTAACTCTGTCTGAGTAGCTCAGAGTACCCTTGAATGCAAGAAGGATGTTTTGCTGAACTTTATATATATGATTTTGAATAATATCTATATATGCCGGTAGCAAATGGAGGTTTTGACCGCTGTTATCTTCACTCTCCTGGAGAGGCAGAGTAATTATACTTTGGCTGCTGTACATTCCGCTTTTAACCTCCGGACCACCCTTTAGAAGAGTCAGATATTCGATTTTCGGCTCAAGTTCTCTCTTATACATTCCATCTACCCTCATCAGAAAGAAGAAGTTGGTATCCGATTTTAATCTGCTATACTCCTCAAAAGTGCAGAACTCAAATGGAGAGATTCTCCAACCTCTGTTTACTGCATCCCTAAGCATAAGATCGGGAAGCGATGTAGATGGGATTACAACTTTTGTGATCTTTGCACCAAATGTATCAAAGGTATGTTTTGTCTCTCTTACAATCCGCTGTGCCTGTACCCCTGTAGAAATCAGGAGGGCCAGAATAATTAATGAAAATTGTCTCATCTCTTACATTTTTTATCAGATGCAAAATTAGATAAAAATTTGTACTTTTGTCAGGTATGGAAAGATTTATTGTTTCTGCCAGAAAATACCGTCCCGACAGCTTTGAAAGTCTTGTGGGACAAGAGAATATTGCTACAACTCTCAAGAACTCCATTCTTAGGAATCAGTTGGCGCACGCCTACCTTTTTTGCGGACCCAGAGGTGTTGGTAAAACAACTACTGCGAGAATCTTTGCAAAGACTATAAACTGTTTTGATCCCGGCGAGGGTATGGACCCATGCGGTAAGTGCGAATCGTGTGTCTCTTTTGCAGAGGGTCGCTCCTACTCCATTCATGAGCTCGATGCTGCATCCAATAACTCTGTTGATGACATCCGTCAGCTTAATGAGCTTGTAAGAATTGCTCCCCAGATAGGGAAATACAGTGTATATATTATAGATGAGGTACATATGCTATCTGCTTCTGCCTTCAATGCTTTTCTTAAAACGCTCGAAGAGCCGCCTGCACATGCTATCTTTATACTGGCAACAACAGAAAAACACAAAATTCTTCCAACCATTCTATCAAGATGCCAGACTTATGATTTCAACAGAATATCTGTCACAGACATTGTAAAGACTCTTAACGATATATCTATCAAAGAGGGTGTTACAGCACAACCGGAAGCACTCCATATAATTGCTCAGAAGGCAGATGGTGCCATGCGGGATGCTTTAACAATCTTCGATCAGGCAGTTGCTTTCTGCGGAGTGAACATCACTTACGAAAGTGTTATCTCCTCTCTTAATGTACTTGATTATGATTATTATATAAGACTTACTGATTTTTTCCTTCAAGGCAGTCATAGTGAGACTCTTCTACTCTTTGATGAGATATTGTCCAAGGGTTTCAGCGCCCTTCACTTTATTGGAGGTCTCAGTTCCCATTTCCGTGACCTTCTCATCTGCAAGGATAAGAGCACCATATCTCTCTTAGAGCTTGCCCCCTCTTTCCGTGACAGATACATTAAGCAGGCAGAGTCCTGCTCTCTCCATTTTCTCTACGATGCTCTAAATATTACCACCGCTTGTGAAGCAGGTTATAAAAGTAGCGGGCACCAGAGACTCCATATAGAGATTACACTAATCAGACTTTGTCGTATCAACTCACCTGCATGGGTTGGAGATAACGCGGTGCAGAGTAAACCCGCAGTTAAAGAGAGCCCTGCTCCGGAGGTTAAACCGGCTATTACAGAGAAACCTG
>CAZCXB010000024.1:0-14794 GCA_964502485.1 uncultured Muribaculaceae bacterium
ATTTAATAGATATTCAAGGTGTAATTTTACCTTGGTTCTTTCACAATCAGTTTCATAAATGTATGAAGTGAAATTCGGATATAGAGAGTGAGAAAAAAGGATATTTTTACCATTTTGCTCACTAATAATATATTCCGGCAATGAACGGAGGTAATCAATCTCACTAACGGATAGATTAACTGGATAATCATCGGAGTAATTCCACACCTTGTTCCCGGATAGGGCGGTTTGGGCTTCCGGTGTAAATGTGTACCAATCGGAGGGGAATTCAAACCCATAATAGAAATCGGGTATCTTTTTTGAATGGAAAATATCGTGATTCCCTGCAATTACAGTGATGCAGCTGCTTTTTACAATATCTATACATTCAGAAGCATTGCGACTCTGCTCATACTTGCCCCTCATATAAGGATAGCCGGTTATATCTCCAAGGCAAATAATCTCATTGCACCCCTCCTTCTCAATTGCCCTTAGGGCGATCTTGAGGCTGACTGCATCCTCATGTATATCTGCTATTATCGCAATCTTCATCCTCCGGAGAGTAACATTTTAGAAAAGAGAAAAAGGTGCAGATCTAAAGCGTAGATCCAATATGGCCAACTATGGACACCGGGACTCATAATTAAGATATTCGGAATCCCAAGCTCATCACATTTTTGTGAGAAATCACGACTGCTTTTTGCCAGCCCGTCCTGTGATCCGCAACTTATAATCATACTCCTCTTCATTCCTTTGAATGAATTCAATCTCACTGTTGCAGAGTTTTTGTCATACAGTTGATTATCTGTTGAATATGGTCCAAGGACCTCATTTATCTGACTCTCCTTTAGTCTTGTATCGTGAAGATTCAAAACCCCCGACATACTACCGGCAGAGCGAAAGCGGGTAGTGTCGTCAAGAAAGATGTTAATTGCTCCGTGCCCCCCCATACTCAAGCCTGTAATAAATGCTTTTGATGGGCTAAGATTGTATTTTGCCATAATCTGTGGGTAGAGCTCTTTGTCAAAAAAAGTTCTCCACTGCATCTTCTCACTATCGATATTGTTTAAATACCAACTATTGTAAAACCCGTCGGGAGTTATTATTACAAAACCGTATTTATCTGAGAAAGATTGTATATCCGTTTTATCTCCCCAGTTTTTGTAGTCACCGCTCCAGCCGTGAAGCAGAAAGAGAGATGGGGTGTTTATTCCATTATTAGTAGTATAATTAGCCGGTATATAAACTCTTACAGAATCATTACATTTAAGATACTGCGATTTTATGACGATCAGCTCCTGTGCTTTTAAGGGGGTGAATATAGTAGTTATCACAATAAAAAGCGGCAAGAAGATACTCTTTAAGAGTAGTCTTGACAAAGCTGAGACTTTAGATGAGTTCATGGTTTAAGTTCTCTTTTAATGTTTATTTATCAAAAATAGACTATTTTTGTTTATAAAGGTGTTGCTTCTTTATCAATTTATATGATGTCAATTTATAAATTTCTCAAAGATAAGAGGGTGTTTTTTAACATCTCGTTTGTTGTCATACTGTTAACTCTTATTATCCCAAACTCCGGAAAATTCAGGTATGAGTATCAGAGAGGCAGACCATGGTTGTATGAGACACTGGTTGCTCCTGTTGATTTCCCGGTATTAAAGAGCAATTATGAACTTCGTTCAGAAAGGAAAGATATTTTATCATCGGCAATACCCTTCTACAGATATAAAGAGAGTAGTGCTAAGGAGCAGATAGTCTCATTTATATCAAATTATGAGAGCGAAGATGATCAAAGTGATTTGATATCAGATGCAGGTAAAATTATTGACTACTTGTACAGTAAGGGAGTCGCGGACCTAATGCAGGACTCCTCCTTCTCTACAGAGGTACTATATATTATCAAAGATGGAGAATCAACTCTTTTTCCTAAATCTACAGTTTTTTTAAAGGAGGATGCAAAGAGTTACCTATACAATAATCTCTCAGAGAGGTATCCGGATAGTAGAGAGTTGATTGACAAGGTTCCATCTGATGCATTTATTGCAAACCTATTTTATGACGATGTTGCTACTCAATCCTCTCTCAGGGAGCGACTTGAGAGTATCTCTCCTACCAAGGGGGTAATCTATACAGGTCAATTGATTGTTACAGAGGGAGAGATCATATCTGCAGATACAGAACAACTTCTTGACTCTTTCAAATCGGAATATGAGATGAGCATGGGTTTTTCCGGTAATCTGATACTTCTAAAGTCAGGACATCTGTTAATCGCCTCAATCACTCTTCTGATCTTTTTGATTATTATCTACTATCTTAAACGGGATATTCTTTTAAAGCCTAATAAACTCAACTTTATTCTGCTTCAATTTCTTATAACTGCATTAGTAACCGTTATGGTTATGAAGAGCGGCCAGCACTATCTTTATATTGTACCCTACAGTGTTATAGCTCTTTATCTTATATCTTTCTTCCCTGCAAGGATAGTTTTACCAATCTTCTCAATAACTCTAATGCCGTTGATTTTTATTGCTCACTCCGGATATGAGCTCTATTTTATGAATCTGGTTGCCGGAGCATCAATTGTTTATACTTTTCAGTTTTGGGACAGGGGTTGGAGACAATTTATTAACTCTCTCTTTATATTTACGGCTCTCACTCTCTCCTATATATCTTTTAGATTAATTGAAGATGGAACAGTAATGACAATAGATTCGAGAAACATTGTTTTTTTCGGATGGAACTCAATTCTTGTGATAGCGGCATATCCGTTTCTCTACATTTTTGAAAAGGTGTTTAGTCTGTTATCTAACTCAAGACTCAGAGACCTCTCAGATGCAACAACTCCGCTATTGACATTACTGGCAGAGAAGGCGCCCGGAACTTTTCATCACTCACTCCAGGTGGCAAATCTTGCAGAGAGTGCTGCAAGAGAGATAGGGGCTTTTGCTCTGCTTGCAAGAGTAGGGGCGCTCTATCATGATATTGGGAAAATGTCCAATCCGGCTTTCTATATAGAGAATCTCCCGGCGGGTGAGAGCAATATCCACTTGGGGTTACCTCCCGAAGAGAGTGCCGGTATTATTATACGGCATGTGGATGAGGGGATTAATATTGCAAAAAGAGAGAGACTTCCCGATGCAGTAACCACCTTTATTAAATCTCATCACGGAAAGTCTCAGACCACATATTTTTATAACCAGTACATCAATAGCGGAGGTGGCCCATCTGATAAGGATCTGTTTACTTATAAAGGGGAGCTCCCTGTCTCGAGGGAGGAGGTGATTGTAATGATGGCAGATGCTGTGGAGGCCTCCTCCCGAAGCCTAAAGGACTATTCAAGGGAGAGTATCTCCGCTTTGGTAGAGAAGATGGTAGATGAGAGGATATCAGAAAAACAGCTGATTAACTCAGAGATCTCTTTGAGGGAGATAAACATAATAAAGGAGGTATTTAAAAACAAACTACGTCAGGTATACCATTCACGCTTGACATATCCCGAAAGAAAGATTAAGTTATGAAAACAGATAGAGTAAGATTAAAAGAGATTGCATTGCTGTTTTTAAGGTTGGGTTCCACTGCCTTTGGAGGTCCAGCGGCTCATATTGCAATGATGGAGGGAGAGGTGGTAAGAAAGAGGAGCTGGATGGACCATCAGCACTTTCTGGATCTTATCGGGGCTACAAATCTGATTCCAGGGCCTAACTCATCTGAGATGGCTATGCATTGCGGACATGAGAGAGGAGGGTGGAGGGGACTTATTATAGCAGGTCTCTCATTTATTCTGCCGGCCGTTTTGATAACGATGGTTTTTGCCTGGCTATATGAGAGTTATGGAACCTTACCTGCCGTTGAACCGTTCATTTTCGGGATAAAACCGGCTGTAATAGGTATAATTCTCTTTGCTCTTTATGGATTAGGTAAAAAAGCATTAAAAACAATCCGGCTTTGGATAATGGGTATTGTAACTCTCGCTGTAACATTTATCGGGGTGGGGGAGATTGCCGCACTCTTTGCCTGTGGTTTTACAGGAGTAGTGTTATATATGATTGATAAACAAGTTAAATCTAAGGGCGGAGATCGGCTTAACTCTTTTTCACCTCTTATCTTCTTTCCATTGACTGCCGGGGTAGGGGCCTCTGCACTCTCGCTTATTAAGATTTTCGGTATTTTTTTAAAGATAGGGGCTCTACTTTACGGCAGCGGATATGTTCTTTTTGCATTTTTGGATTCAGAGTTGGTCACTGCAGGTTTTCTTACAAGAGAGCAATTAATTGATGCTGTTGCTGTTGGTCAGTTTACACCGGGTCCTGTACTCACAACTGCAACATTTATCGGCTGGCAGCTATATGGTTTTTGGGGTGCTGTTGTAGCCACGGCAGGGATCTTTCTTCCATCCTTTCTTCTTGTACTGTTAGTTAATCCTCTTATTCCAAAACTAAGAAAATCAAAGGTTATGTCTGCCTTTATGGATGCTGTAAATGTGGGATCAGTTGCCGTTATTGCATCTGTATTGATAAATATGGGAATTGATTCAGTTACCTGCTGGAGAGGAACGACTATCTTGATATTAAGTATAGTAATCTCTTTTCTCTTCAAAAAAATTAACAGCGCATATATTGTTATCGGGGGATCTCTTATTGGATATCTTTTACTCAGCTGAATCTGTTTTTGATTATACCTGAGTATCTTTTGCTCATCATTACAGGGCTCTCTACATTGTTGATATATACCCGGAAAGAGTAGTTAAACCACTTCTCTATCTTCTCTATATAGTCAATATTCACTATGGTTGTCCTGTGTATTCTGCAAAATTTATTTAATGGCAACTTTGATTCCCACTCTTTCAATGATTTATAAACAACGATATGGTCGTTATCTTTAAAAAAGATCTTAGAGTAGTTTCCGGTTGATTGAATCAATGTGATATCCTTTATCGCAACAAATTTCATAAACTTATTGTCGGAGACAAATATCTTATCGTCATAGTTTAGTTTATTACAAGCGTAGTTGTCTGAACTATCTCTCGATATCTTCTCTAATAACTTCTCGATTCTCTCCTCTCTCACTGGTTTTACTATATAGTCAAATGCATTTACATCAAATGCATTTAGTGCGTAGTTATCGAATGCTGTAACAAAAACCACTTTCCCTTCAATATTAGTCTGCTCTATCAGATCAAAGCCCGATAGTTTAGGCATTTGAATATCAAGGAAAATAATATCGGGAACAACCTTCTCAATTAAGATTCTGGCAGATGGTACATCAAATGCCTCTCCAACAACATCAATAGAGTCAAACTTGCTGAGTGTCCGAATAAGCTTATGTCGTGCAAGTCGCTCGTCATCAACAACTACTGCTCTGTATTTACTCTGCATTCCATCTTGAATTTAATCCCTTTCCAGCGGGATTGATAACTTAACTTCTACTATATTATCCTGAGAGTCTATATACAGCCCACAGTTATCGGAATACTCACAATTCAGCCTCTCCCTTACGTTTTTGATTCCTGAATTTGTGCTATTGATTCTCTGTGCCTCTTTAATCCATATACCACTATTACTCACGGAGATTACCAGGCGCTCCCCTTCTAAATATGTTTCAAGCATAACTCTTAAAGGAAGATTACTGCTCTCCATTCCATGTTTGACCGCGTTTTCTACTATTGGATAGAGAATAGCAGGTGGTATCAGATAACTCTCTGTTTCAGGATCTGTCCTGAGAGTGAACTCAAGATTATCCTCGAAACGTATTGATTGGATATACATATAGTGTTTAATAAACTCTATCTCCCTTTTAAGATCAATCCTTATATTGTTTTTGTAGGTGAGAGTATATCTTAAAAAACTGGATAACTCCTCAATAATCAGTTGCGCTTTGGGAGGGTTCTCATCAATTAGCGCAGATATTGAGTTGAGTGAGTTGAATAGAAAGTGAGGATTTATTTGGTTCTTAAGAACTTCCATTTTTGACTCTAAAGCGTTGTAGATTGCTTTCTCTTTTGCCTCTTTCTCACTTTGCCACTGATAAAACAGATTTATGATAAAATAGAGTGTACACCAAAGTGCAAGAAGAATAAAGATACCAATCAATCTCTTAGCAAAAGAGTCAATTGTTATATCTCTGATTAATGTCAGCGGATAGTCATAGTAGATAAGGGTAAATATCGTATCGGTAAAATACCATAACAGTGATGCTATAAGTGCAGAGGCTGCTATAATGAGTACAATTTTTGTGAGTGTGTAGCTTTGCAGGGAGATCTTATAATAGAAAAGTCTTAACGATGATGTGATTAATACAGGTATTACAAAATTTGATAAAAAGATCTTTAGGATGTCTATAAAGTGAAAATCTAGTGGAGTATATAGAATTATCCACGTTATTGCAAAAAGAAACCATCCTGTCAGATTGGCTTTCCAGAAGTTCATCTTCTTGGAATATATTGAGTTAAGCAGTGTGATCTTCTCCTTCTCCATAGATGTCAATTATAAACCCAATTTTTGCTTGTCTCATTTCTCCTTGTCTCCTTACTCTCTCTGGATGGTCCGTAATGAAGGCTAAAGAAAAATGCAATATCTGTGGAGAAATCTAAATATTTGCGATCTCTCTCAAGCTCTACATTAATAATTGGGCTTTCTGATATCTCTACCAGCTGTATAATGTACCTATCATGTGAAAACATAAGCACAGATTTTGAATTGACACCCTCAACAGTGAACCTCCCGTTTGAATCTGTCACTACACCCTCCTCGCTGCCTTGATACATAACCTTTACACCTTTAATAGGTCTTTTTCTGGTTGCATCAGTAACCCTTCCCTTTACTGTAAGTGTTTGGGCAAATATTGGTTGCCCGGCCATTACAATTGTCAATGCTAAAATTAGGTACTTTTTCATATCATCTCTTTTTCATAATCGCGTAGTTGTTAATTAGACGAGATAACTAATGATAATGTTGCACGGATTCTCCATTTATTCATATTTTTTGTTGTTCTCGACGACCAACTTCACATCTACTCCTTTTGCCTTAGCTTTGTACTCTATACATTTTTTTAGTCCATAATAACTCCAGTTCCGTAAAAGGAAGGCGCTCTTTTTTGCATCGGACTCTTTTTGTGCCTGATTAACAAGCTCTATATATTTACATCTGTTATTTATGGCAAAATCTACAAGTATTCTGGAGTAGGTGTGAATTCTTGTTTTTATATAGTCTCTCTCTTTATGATGAAATCTCTCGACCGCCTGCAGTTTTCTCTTTCTCCCCCTTCCACCCGAAGAGAACTTTGAATTTATCTGAGCTCTTCTTACTGCAGCCTGTATCTGAATCCTGCGATAGAGAAACTCCTCTTTGCTCCCTATTTGCTTCACTTCATTATCAAATCTTGCTACAATAGGATTATCTATTGAGAGGCTTGCCCGAACAGTTCTGCCATCATCCAGAATTACACTCTTTACCCGGGAGCTGTAGCTAAGAAGCAGAAACATCTTTTTTCGTTTATCATCAATCAATAATGAAGATTCGCATATCTTGTAAATTTCTGTAATACAGTTATCCAATATCCGCCTATTATTGCTTCTGTCTCTGCCTAGTGTAATTCCAAAGGGGATACCAAAAAGTGTGAATTCATATAACCCGGACTCCTCATTATACTTAAAGTTTCTTAATGAGTTGGAGCTGAATGGCACAGGAGTGTTGTTTTTATATGTAAAGAGTGAGCATCCCCCTTTGAATAGATTTGGCTTTAAATATTTATACTTGCTGACAACACTCTTTTGAAGACAGTTAAGAATATCTGTTGGGACCTCACCTTTCATCCTGCCGGAGAGTAGAACATATGAGCCCGACCCCTCCTTAACAGGCTCACCTCTGGCTCCTATTATACCGATATCAATTTTGGTCTGTTCCGTCAGAAATTTGTAATATTTTAATCTGTCAATACTGTATAGATAGGATAGTAGCTCATTTGCTCCGTTAACTATTTGATACCTCCAATTAAATACTTGATTATAAAGGCTTTTCTTTAAGCCACTATCTTTTTCACAAATAAATATCTCAATTCGTCTGGTCAACGTCATAGGTTAAGTAATATTTTTGTATATTCGTACTTAATTACTAACCGCTGCATCTGCTCTTTACATTTTTATGTGACCGGAAGTCCGTTTAAAGCAGTTTGTGAGTGCTGTTGCCTCACATCAAGGGCTTACAGCAGCCCCGTAATATAGAGATTTATTAGTCCACATAAGTTTTAACCCTATGTGGACTAATGTTTTTATATTAGTTTAACATATTATTATAATCTGTCTCTCTGAGTGGAATTCTCCAGGTCCAGTTGTTACCGTATGATGGATCTCTCTCAACAGCAAGGACGCTGATAAAACTTCCTCCATCGGCAGGACTCTTTCTGCTAAGATTATCTCCCCAGCGCTTAAGGTCAAACCAGTCAAAACCCTCTCCCCAAAGTTCAAGTGCACGGTACATTTTAATCTCCTCTAAAAGCGCTGTTCCGGTTTTTGTACAGCTGTATTCAGGGTCTCTGCCGCTATCTCTGTTGAGTGCATTCATTGCCGCCTGTGCTCCCGGGATATCATTCTGATAGTATTTAGCCTCAGCCTCTATCAGTAGCATCTCAGAAGAGCGGAAGTGATTTATATTACCTACACCGGGAAAGTCGATAGATTTAAATTTGAACTGCATATAGGCGTATGCTGTTGATGAGCTGAATATATCCGGATAGAGTTGGAATGCTCTTGCTTTTAATGCTGATCCGGCTACTCCTGTTGCTGTGGTGTACGAGTACCCTGTCGGATCTAAGAAGAGACCTTTTCTTATATCAGTAGCGGGTATCTTATCGAAGAGCTCTTTACTTATACATTTAGGGTATAGTCTTACATTACTTGCATTTGAGTTGTATCCGATATATGCATGGAATGAGTAAAAGTGCAGATTTTCGTCTGTTGAGCCAAAGCTGCCCCAAATCCATTCGCTGTTTGGAGCGTTGAATCCGGAACGATAGTCACTGTTGCTCATAAGAGAGTATCCGGCTTTGGCATTGGCTGCCATTGCAGCTGCTTTGGGATAGTCCTCTCTGGTGATGGCTGCTCTTGCATAGATTGCATACGCAACACTCTTGTCGGGGTCGTAATTGAACTGTCTGCTTTTACCCGAACTTGTGTAGAGCGCGATTGCATCGTCAAGATCTTTGTAAACCTGCGTATATACCTCACCTAAGGTAGATAGTGGCATATCGCCTGTTGACTCATCCAGCCTAAGAACAACTCCGTCTGATGCTCCGTTATTTGAATCTTTCCATCTGTTGCAATAGAGTTGAGATAGCATAAAGTAGGCGTATGCCCGGAATGTGAGTGCCTGTGCTTTAACAAAATCTTTATCTGTCTGCGCCCCTTTTGCTGCATCTGTATTTACGATGATAGAGTTGGCATTACCGATGATTCTGTAGTAGTAGTACCACGGGTAGTATAGATATATGCTTGTGGTTACCTCCCGATACTCTCCATTAATAATTGACGACCAACCGGGTAGGTTTACAAAGAAGTGATTGCCTGGATAGTTTCCGTACCACATCTTTATTGTTCCCTCTCCGTTGAAGCCCTGTGACTGCAGGTATTGAATTGTCATCAGCTTATTTATACCGTTGATGGCCAGAGCAATGTTCTCTACAGATTCAAATACAGTTGTTGTGGTTGTAGAGCCGGTCGGTTTTGTGTTAAGATAATCTTTTGAGCATGAGCTGCTCATTACAATGATTACAATAGATAGTAGCTTTAATATTCTGTTCATAATTCAATCTCTTTTATAAGTTAACATTCAACCCTAAAGATATTATTCTGGCGGTAACGAATCCGTTATCATTAACACCCGTGAACGATTGCTGAGGGTCGAGGCCTCTGATTTTTGTAAAAGTTGCAAGGTTCTCTACAGACATATTGAGAGAAACGCTGCTAAGGTCAAGTCTGTTTGTAACTCTCTTTGGAAGTGTATAGCCAAGTGAGATGTTTTTTATTACCAGATACGATCCATCCTGGATAAATCTTGATGAGATTGCATCGTTGTATGTACTCAATTGGTAATTAACTTCAGGAATGCCATTTGGGTCGATTCTGTTTGGAGAGCTCTCTGTCATCCCCTGAGGTATTCCATCCCATGCCTTTAAGAGATCTTTATGCAGAGCACTCGGATTGGATGTAACCCTCATATAATCCATATATGGATAGTCGAGCACTTTCCCACCGAGAGAGTATGTACAGAGTACCGACAGGTCGAGTCCCTTATAGGATAGTGACGTTGTCAAACTTCCAAATAGATTTGGTATTGCACTCCCGCTCCAATCTCTTTTTGAGAATGAGGAATTTGTAGTATAGTTTTTATCATTTATGCTTACAACCCACTCTTGAGGGAGTGCTGATTTCCCCTCCTCTGCCTCTCCAATGTAGTATCTGTCTGTATCAGGCAAATAGAGTGACCTACCTGTCATCTGATCTACACCGGCAAACTGATATAACCAAAACTTATATCTGTCATGACCCTCCATGAATTTTTTTGTACCGGAGACAATCCCGTTTACCCTGTTCTGTTCCGGAAGGCTTATTATCTTGTTATTCATATGAGTTGCCATGATACCAAGATTCCATCTGAAATCTCTTTTGTTTATAAGATCGATATCCATGGTTAGTTCAAGTCCTCTGTTTGAGACAGATCCAAGGTTCTTTTTAATTGTCGCCTCTGCTGCAGTAGTTGATGTTGGACCGGCCGAGAGGGGCAGATAGACATCAAAAAGCAGATCTTTGGATCTTTTGTCAAAGTACTCAAAAGCAATATTTGCCCTATCGAAGAAGCGACCCTCTATTGCTACCCCAAACGAACTTGCTGCCTCCCACATAAGGTCCAGAGCTTCGTTTTGAGATTTATATATTGCACCTCTGTTGGCATATTGATTCATCAAATAGAGAGGCATATATGCATGAAAATTGATTGCTGTATTGTCGGTTCCTCCATCATTTCCCACCTCACCATATGAGAGACGAACTTTAAGGGAGTTGATTTTATCTCTTACAGATGACATAAAATCCTCTCTTGATACAACCCAACTTCCTCCTGCCGACCAGAAGTTACCCCATCTGTTGTCTACAAAGAATTTTGAGGATCCATCCCTTCTGATTGAGGCATCAAAGAAGTATTTATTGTCGTAGTTATAACGTACCCTTGAAAGATAGCTCTCTGTTCTGTAATCTCTTTGGAAGCCGTCAAGATCGCTTATCACTGTGAAATTTACAAACTCCTTATTGTCACCTTTGAATGTCTGACTGGTTTTAAAGCCATATGCATATACATAGTTATAACTATAATTTTCGTGTGCTGCAAGAAAGTCAATATTATGTTTATCAAACTCCTTGCTCCATGTGAGCATCTGTTGAAGTGTATAGTTCTTGTATCTGCGAATATCCTTGCTTGCTCTTCCTGTACCCATTCCATCCCCTATCTCCGGATTCTGGTATCTCTGTCTCTCCGAATTCTGGAGACTTACATCTCCTCTGAGGGTAAAGGTAAAATCATTAAGAAATTTAAAGTCGGCAAATACCTGGCTCGATAGCGTATTCCTGGTTGTTTTATCGAGGTTCAGGTCATATTCCCAGATTACGTGACGCCCTACATACTGAGGACGTGAATAGAGATCACCTCCATCATATCTTTTGTTTCCATTCTCATCCAGGATATACTCTCCATTCTCCATATTATGAAGATAAATAGGATAAATGGGGGCCATACTTCTGGCAAAGTTGAACGGGTTCACTATAGATCCCGGGTTGTCAACCGGACTTCCGGAAGTGGAGTTGGCTATTTGATGTGATCCTGCAAGGGTTATACCGGTTTTAAACCACTTCTTAGGAGAGACTGAGATATTTGCTCTTCCGGTTAATCTATTGAAATCGGATGATTTTATATACCCTTTCTCGTCGAGATATCCGAAAGAGAAGAAATAGTTGTGTTTATCGGAGGCACCATCTCCGCTTATAACATAGTCCTGTCTGTGACCCACCCTTTCGAGTTGTTTAAACCAGTCGAGGTCGTCGTATCCTGCATGAATCTTAGCATTTGGCAAAATTTTACCATTTGAGTCAAATAGTGAGTTTGCCGGAAGGTTATACAGGTTATATTTTAAATATGTAGATATCAATGAATTTGATGCCTCTGTATTGGCTAACTCCTTGGTAGTGTAGATAAGCGGCTGACTTGTCATAAGGTTGTTTCTGTAACCCTTCCACATTATCTCCATAAAATCGTTAGGACCCACTCTGTCGTACTCCTTAAGACCTCTTGAGAAGATACCCTGATTGATTGTTGCCCTGACAGCTGTCTTTTCACTCGTCCCTCTCTTGGTAGTAATCATTACCACACCGTTAGAAGCTCTGTTCCCGAAAAGGGCACTTGAAGCAGCATCCTTAAGAATCGAGACATTTGCAATATCTGCAGGATTTAAGTCAGATATATTTCCCCCGAACGGAACCCCGTCAATAACATAAAGAGGCGTATTGGAGCCATTAATTGAGGTGAAACCCCTGATTCTGATATTGGGGTCTGACCCCGGTTCTCCATAGGTGTTGTTTACCTGTATTCCTGCTGCCTGTCCTTCGAGGACTGATGCTACACTTGAGACTGGTCTTTTCTCTATGGCTTTTGTGTTTACTGTAGAGATAGAGCCGGTTACAGACTCTTTTTTGGCTGTTCCGTATGCAATCATTACAACCTCATCCAGACTTAGGGCCTCTTGCTCTAATTGAGCGTTTACAATTAGTCTGTTGCCGATAGGCACCTCTACAACTTTGTAGCCGATAAAACTGAAGATAAGCACTCCGTCTGTTGGTGCTGTAATTGAGTATGTTCCGTTCTCCAGTGTGGATGTGCCTTGTGTTGTACCTTTCAGTTGGATTGTAACAAAGGACATTGGAGCACCTGAACCGCTTTCTGTAACTGTCCCGGTTATCCGGGCAGTCTGAGCGGAGATAACATTACTGAGTAGGAGTAATGGTACTAGAATAAAAAAGATGGTTTTTTTCATATAATAGTTGTTAAGTGATTGTCAGTTAAATTATTAAAAGCGTATGATATGCTATATCAATCTACGCTTCTACTAACCAAAATTCATTCAACAACTATTTATATGAAACAGATATTTGATAAGCGGTATGAATACCTATTTAAGTAATATAATATTCAGTTTAAACTGCTCTGTTATTCACCTAAGATTGCACCCAGTTGATAATCTACAGCAACAGCCGGAAACTCCAGGCCGTTTGCGTCGTAATAGATCTGCTCACTGTTTTCATCAACTAAGAAGATAACCTCAGCACCCAGCACCTCTACAAGACAAGAGGGTCTCTTCCCTTTATATGCTCCGGTAAAGAGACGGATAGCATCGTATTGTAGAGGGAGGATTTCAATATCCCCCCCCTCCAATGGAATCTCTTTCCAGCTTTTATATTTTGTGTCAGTTGACAGGTCGTGATATTCAACGTGTTTATAATCATTTGTGGGCTTTATATCGCGTGACTCCACACTTTTTTTACCCGAGAGTATCTCATCGAAATAGATACGCTTAATAGATAGAGTAAGAATTTTCATCTCAGTTTTAACTCCTATGATATTATTTATCTTTCTGTTTTAACCTGCCAGCATCTTTTAAGCTCTTACTTATCATCCATTCCAATTGCCCATTGATGCTCCGGAACTCATCGGCAGCCCATTTTTCGATTGCTTTCATAGTTTCGGGGTCAATACGTAGAACAAATGATTTTTTTTCTGCCATCTTTTTATTGGTTTAATGTACCGGTATTTATTACGGGCGATATCTCTTTGTCTCCGCAAAGGACTACCAGTAAGTTACTTACCATTGCTGCTTTTTTCTCCTCATCAAGTTCAACAATCTTCTTGTTAGATAAGAGTTTAAGCGCACCCTCTACCATCCCGACAGCTCCCTCTACCATCTTACTCCTTGCTGCAATTATTGCTGTAGCCTGCTGCCTCTTTAGCATTGCCTGTGCTATCTCCGGTGCGTAAGCAAGATAGCCTATTCTTGCCTCGATAACTGTAATCCCCGCAAGTTTTAACCTCTCTGAGACCTCCTCCTCCAGACTTTTGTTTACATCTTCGAAGTTTGAACTTAGTGTGATACTTGCCTGTTCATCTTCGAACTGATCATAAGGGAATGAGCCTGCAAGTTTACGCACAGCGGAATCGGTTTGAACCTTTACAAACTCCTCAAAGTTATCTACCTCATATAATGCCTTGTAAGTGTCGTCAACCTTCCATACTAATATAGAGCTTATCATAATCGGGTTGCCGAGTTTGTCATTCACCTTAATCCTTTCACTCTCAAAATTGCGAGCCTTCATGGAGATAGCGTTTTTTGAATAGAAGGGGAGAACCCAGTAAAAACCGTTAACCTTAACTGTTCCGGAGTATGCACCAAAAAGGAGAAGAACTTTTGAATTATTTGGATTGATGATAAAAAAGCCGGGCATCAGAAAAAGTGCACCAATAAATGATAATACTCCCGGAATTGCTAAGGCTTGTAATACAAAAATAACCCCTGCGGCAATCAGGATAAGAAGCACGGCAAACATAAGGTAGCCGTTTGTAGCATTAATGACAATCTCTTTTTTCATAGTAATGATATTAAAGTGATATTATAATAACATCAAAATTAATACAATTTTCTTAATTGCAAAAAATAAATAAAGAGTTGCCACTGTTTTAGTGAAACTTTGATTTTTTAAAAAGTTTTTAATGCCATTATCACAGGA
>CAZCXB010000025.1:0-14590 GCA_964502485.1 uncultured Muribaculaceae bacterium
TAAATCACTTTTTACAACACTCATTTTATTTCTATCAATGAGTGTTAACATCTATGCTTTAGGAGAGGAGGCAAGATTGTTAAGATTTCCGGATATTCACGGAGAGAAGATTGTTTTCTCCTATTCGGGAGATATTTATATTGTTAACAGTGACGGTGGTACTGCCAATAGACTTACATCACATATAGGATATGAGATGTTTCCGAAATTTTCTCCCGACGGAAGTATGATTGCTTTTACCGGGCAGTATGATGGAAACACAGAGGTATTTGTGATTCCATCACAGGGAGGAGAGCCACAGCGTCTTACATTTACAGCAACCCTTGGCAGGGATGATGTTGGAGACAGGATGGGTCCAAATAATATTGTTTTGGACTGGACTCCTGATGGAAAGAGTATTCTGTACAGAACACGTGGATTCTCTTTTAATGACTTTACAGGTCAGCTTATGACTGTTCCGGTAACAGGAGGAGCATCTACACCAATACCTTTGAAGAACGGAGGTTTTGCAAGCTACTCTCCAAACGGAAAAAGTATTGCGTATAATTATATATTTCGTGAATTTCGCAGCTGGAAAAGGTATCAGGGTGGTATGGCAGACGATATCAGAATTTTTGATTTTGATACAAAAGAGTCTGTCAGAATTACAGACAATGTATATCAGGATATATCTCCTATGTGGTCCCGGGACGGCAAGAGGATCTTCTATATATCGGATAGAGATGGTTATATGAATCTATACCAATGGGATAAAGAGACAAAAAATACTGAACAGCTCACAAAACACCGGGAGTATGATATAAAATTCCCCTCTGTAGGAGATAAGTTTATTGTTTATGAAAATGGGGGATATATTGTTAAGTTTAATCCTGATACAAAAAAAGAGGAGAGAGTAAAAATCTTTATAGGCAACGATGCCATATACTCACGCCCGGAGTGGAAGGATCTATCTAAGAGTATTCGTTCATATTCACTATCTCCAAATGGAGAGAGAGTTCTGGCAACTGCAAGGGGAGATATCTTCTCTATTCCGGCTAAAAGCGGGATAACTTACAATATTACCAATTCAAGTGATGCAAACGACAAGAGTGCAGATTGGGCTCCGGATGGGAGCGGTTTTGCCTATATCTCAGATAAAGAGGGTGAGTTTAATATCTATATAAGAGATGCTGTTACCGGAAACGAGAGAAGAGTGACAGACATTAAGGGGTATATCTTTGGTTTTGAGTGGAGTCCCGATTCAAAAAAGATTTTATGGAGTGAGAAGAGAAACACTCTTAATATTCTGGATGTAGCAACAGGTAAAAACCGGGTAATAGAGAGTTCGGGGATCTCCCCGATTAATGACTACAACTGGTCTCCTGACAGCCGATTTGTAGTATTTACACGTCCCGGGAAACAGACATCTTCAGTGATACTTTATGACACAAATGATGAGAGCAAGATTAAGGTGACTGATGAGTGGTATAGCTCAAATTCAGGTAATTTCAGTAAGGATGGTAAATACCTTCTCTTTGTATCCAACCGCTCATTCACCCCTACCTACAGCAATACTGAGTGGAACCATATCTATAATAATTTGAGTAAGATATACATATTGCCAGTGGTAAGAGATGCAGAAATTCCATTTTCTCCTAAAAATGATACAGTTGCAATAGTAAAACAGGGTGTTGCCGAGAGAGCAAAACCGGTGGATGAATCAAAAAAAGAGAAAATATATAATTTTGATAACATTGCTTCAAGGATAATTGAGATCCCTGTTGCTGCCGGCAACTATGCCAATCTTCATATGATTGGTAATACTCTATATTTCAGCACAAGAAGAGGAACAGCCCTCTTTGATATTGACTCAAATAAAGAGACAGATCTTCAAGCAAATATTATATTCAGCCATGGCTATAAAAAGGCACTGGCTATATCGAGGGGCAATATTCAGGTTGTCGATATCCCCAAATCTCCCGTAACAATCAGTAAGGCTGTTTCTCTAAGCGGAGTTAAGAAATTGGTAAACTACAAAGAGGAGTGGCTTCAGATTTATAAAGAGAGCTGGAGACAGATGAGGGATTTCTTTTATGCAGGGAGTATGCATGGTGTTGACTGGGATCGTGTTTATAAAAGGTATGAACCACTTGTTGCTCACGTTGGTCACCGTTCCGATTTAACATATCTTATCGGAGAGATGATAGGAGAGCTAAGTGTGGGCCACGCATATTCTCAGAATGGAGAGAAACCGGAACCTGTGAGAGTCCCTTCCGGCCTTCTGGGAGCCCGTTTTTCCAAGGATAAGTCGGGTTATTTTAGAGTAGATAAAGTAATTGAGGGGGCCAACTGGAGCAATGAAACTCGCTCTCCTCTAACTATGCCGGGTGTAAATGTTCTTGAGGGTGAGTATATTATATCTGTTAATGGTCGCTCACTACTTAATATTAAGGATATTTATGAACCACTTGCAGGCACAGCCGGGTCAATGGTAGAGCTGGTAGTGAATAGTAAGCCGGATGTAAAGGGTTCAAGAAAGGTTCTTGTTGAGCCAATTGCAGATGAATCTAAGCTATATTACTATAACTGGGTACAGAACAATATTCGTAAAGTCTCTGAGGCTACTAACGGTGAGGTTGGTTATATTCATATACCGGACATGGGACCTGCCGGTCTTAATGAGTTTGTAAAGCACTATTATCCACAGTTAGGCAAAAAAGCGCTGATTATTGATGATCGTGGAAACGGAGGGGGGAATGTATCTCCAATGATCATTGAGAGGTTGCAACGTACCATTACCTTCTTTACAATGCATACAAATCAGACAGAGGGGTCACTTAACCCAGTGGGTACATTTCAGGGACCTAAAGTTCTGCTTGTAAATGAGTACTCGGCATCTGACGGAGACCTTTTCCCGTACAGGTTTAAGCACAATAATCTGGGAACTGTTATCGGAAAACGTACCTGGGGAGGTGTCGTGGGATACAGCGGAACAATTCCGGTAGTTGACGGCGGCTCTATAGTAACACCATCTTATGCACCATTTGCAGCCGACGGAAGTGGATTTATTATTGAGGGAGAGGGTGTTCATCCTGATATTGTTATAGAAAATGACCCATACAAAGAGTATCAGGGAGAGGATGAGCAGCTTAATAAAGCTATTGAGGTTGTTAAAAAGCAGATGAAGGAGTTTAAATATCTACCTGCAAAGATTCCGGCTTTTCCTGATAAGAGTGCCAAGAGATAATTTTAAACGACACTGCCTTCCGGGGATATTTTAATGTGACAAATTGCGTCTCTGCTTTTTTAGGTTTATCATGACATATACATAAAACCCGCAATTGTTACACCGGTCGGCAGTGTCGTTTTATTTAACGGCAGTGCAAACATATATAATAATCGCTCTGCTGTTAACTCAACAACAGTCTGTTTTGAAATGTTCCACTTTTTTGATGGGTAAGATGTAGAATTTAAACAGTTTGAAAAACTGCTGTATCGTTTTGTTTCACTCGCTCTCTCCGTTTTCACCTGAATTTTTGTGAATTTTTCGGTTGATTTTGCCTCTCATAGTTCGTATACTCGGGGGTGAGCTGTTGAGCAGATTTGCAATATCGCTATTCGAAAAACCATCTTCGCTCAGTATATAGACCAGCTTTTCAAAATCTGTGAGAAGTTCCAGATTTGATAGGTGACCAAACAGCTCGGTGAATTTCTCATCTGTTACAATTGTGCTGAGAGCACTTCTTGAGAGAGAGTTGGCCTGGTCAATAATGCTGTTGAGACTGTCAAAGATCTCATTCGATAATTTTCTTGATCGGACAGCCTCCATATAGACACCCTCTATCAGTTGAGGTAGAATAAAGCAGCTTACCTTACTTACTTTTGATGTAAGCCACATCTCTCTGTTCTCATTCTCCAGCTTCATTATTGATCTCTCAAGTTTACCAATCTTTTTTCTGTTGGTTTTTGTATAATACAAGAAGTATAAAAAAGAGAAGATAAGGGTAGCTGTTAAGATAAATATCAGATTTACAAGAACTTTTTTCTCTTTTTTTAATACAGTTATCTTGGCACTCTTCTCCTCAAGATCATATTTTCCTTCAATCTCTCTTAACTTATTCTGAGCCTGTCTCGAGAATGCAATAATATAAGAGTTATGTGCCCTTTTATATAGCGAAGAGGATGTTTTATAGTCTCCCCCCATTGCATATAGATCTCCAAGATTTCTATAGTAAAAGTGACTATCCATATCGTTTGTGTCTTTAAGAGATGCGACGGACAGTTTTGCAAAATATTTAGTACTATCTTCTATACCAAGTCGTTTATATATTGATGATAGCTGATAGTAGACTCTTGGATAGTTGATATCAAGGTCGTCCTGATTTTCGATTTGAAGAATTTTTTTTAGGTATATTATGGCAAGATCTGTCTCTTTTTTTGAAGTGTAGTAAGCATAGAGAGCATTATAGAGATTATAGCTTAGATATGGAGGCAGATTCTCCTGATCTCCAAAGCATGAGATAGTTGAGAGAGCTTCGCTATACCTCTTTTTACCTACATAGAAGGTAAAAAGTTCGAGGCTTGCATTAAGAACGCCATTAATATTTGATGAGTTTTGTGCGACTTCGATACTTCTTTTAATATACTCTTCTGCCATAACCGGATCCTCTCTTGTCCTTGTAACCCGTCCTAAATATAGGTTGAGAGTTGTCTCTATCCGTCTGTTATTGAAGTTGTGTTCTAAAAAAATATTTTCGGCCTCTTTAAGCAGAAGATATGCATTTGTATCCATCCTGCTTCTGCTATACAGCTCTATAGATCTGTATAGAAGAGATCTGCAAAGATTGTAATAGTCATGACCTTGCCTGTACCACTTAACAGCTTCGCCAATACGCGGATTGCTTTTAAGTTTTCCGTATTTCTGCTCGTATGCAATTGATTGTAAAATTGTAAGATGGTGCTCCAATCCTATGTTATAGTAACTGATATCCTCATCCAAAGGGTATTGGGAGATAGAGTTTGAACTAACTCTTTTAAGTGAGTCAAGTGCTTTTCCCGGGTCGTCGTAAACTAAAGATTCATAATTAACTAAATTATGTGGGGTAGAAGATTTATCACTGTTATTAACCCCGAAAGTGCAGCTTATAATGAGAAAAAAAGATGTGAGAAATACGGGGAATTTCATGCTTGTAGAGTTATTATCGGCAAATATAGCAATTAATAGGTAATGCGGATTAGTAAAAAATGACTATTTTTGGGGTGTTTTTATGAATGCTATGAGAATATTAAGATATATAATTGTTGTTTCGCTGCTCTCTTCGGCAGCCTTTTTTACATCCTGTGAGAAAGACCCCTTTAAGGATGCAGAGTACAAAAAGGTTATACTGCTTTATATGGCAGCCAATAATAACCTGAGCAGCTTTGCTGAGTATAATATCTCTGCACTTAAGGAGGGTTTTATTCCCTCTAAGGAGAGTAAGGATATACTTGTTGTTTATATACATCTTACCGGAAAGGATCCTAAACTGGTGAGATTATATAAGGAGAGTGATGGTGTAGTAATTGAAGATATTGTGGCAGCCTACACAGATCAGAACTCGGCAAATGGAGATGTGCTAAAGGCAGTTCTGAATAAAGTTAGTGTGATCTTCCCTTCAAGGGAGTATGGTTTGATTCTGTGGTCACACGCCACCGGATGGCTCCCTCAAGGATATTTTAACTCCTCATATAATCAGGCATTTTTTGAGGATCCTTATGCTGGTATTGTTAAGAGCTTCGGAGAGGATAGAGGAGTTGAGATGGAGGTTAAAGAGCTTAAGAGCTCTCTTCCGTTTAAGTTCTCATTTATCCTTTTTGACTGTTGTTTTATGGGAGGAGTTGAGACGATTTATGAGCTAAAGGATAAGGCAGATTATATAATTGCCTCTCCGACCGAGATTTTAGCATACGGATTCCCCTACAGAGATATCATGAGTCCACTGTTTGAGAGCAGATCAAATCTGGAAGAGACATGCAGGCTCTTTTACGATTACTACAACCAACAGTCAGGCGTTCATCAGTCGGCTACAATATCTCTTTATAAAACAGCACTGATAGGAGAACTTGCTGCTGTTACCCAGTCGATTTTCAATAAGCACAGAGCTAAAATATCATCAATAGAGATGACTAAGATTCAACCATACTTCAGACTAAATAAGAGATGGTTCTGGGATCTTGGAGACCTTATCAAGGAGATTGCGGAGCCCGCAGAGTATGACAGCTTCAATACAGCACTAAGCAGGGTAGTGATAGCAAAATGGAACACACCCCGGTTTATAGATCTTCAAATTGACAGATATTCCGGTATTAGTACATATATTCAAAATCCTTCCAATAGCTTTCTTGACACCTTCTATAAGGGGTTTGACTGGAATGTGGCAACAGAAATGGTTAAATAAATATTTTTTTGTATCTTTGCCCCCCTCTAAAAAAGGAGACTTTTTTGGTGCAATGGGATCCGGAAGAGGTCCGGATTGAGTAACACATTTTAATAACAATTTATGAAAACAATTACACTAAAGGGTAATCCAAGAGAGATTACCAAAAAAAGCGCAACAAAAGGGATGAGAAGAGACTCTCAGATTCCTTGTGTTCTTTACGGACCGGAGCAGGAGAATATTCACTTCTCTGTATATGACAGGGATTTACTTCAGATTCTCAATACACCAAACTCATATATTGTTGAACTTGATATTGATGGTAAAAAATACAAATCAGTTCACCACTCATCGCAGTTTCATCCTATGACCGATGAGCCTCTTCACCTCGATTTTCTTGCAGTATCTGAGAGTAGACCTGTAGTGATAAATGTTCCTGTGGTTATAACAGGAAACTCAGAGGGAGTGCGTCAGGGAGGTAAACTGATACTTAATACAAGAAAGATCCGTATATCGGCAAAAGTAAATGACCTTCCGGATAATATTACTGTAGATATCTCTACACTTGCTATAGGGAAATCTATCAGCGCCGGTGATATTAAACTGGACAACGTACAGATTCTTACACCAAAGACCACAATTATATGTGCGGTTAAGATGACACGTGCCGCTATCGGAGCTGCCGCTGCTGCTGCCGCTGCTGCCGGAAAATAGTAAATCTGCCGGAGTATGAGCTATCTGATAGTCGGTTTAGGAAATATCGGATTTGAATACGCTGATACCCGCCATAATATTGGTTTTATGGTACTGGACACCTGGGCACAGGAGTCCGGTGCCATTTTTACATCTCAACGATATGGTTCTGTTACAGAGTGCAGGTACAAGGGTAAGAAGCTGATACTCCTCAAGCCATCTACATATATGAATCTGAGCGGAAAAGCGGTCAACTACTGGTTACAGAGAGAGAAGATTGAAGTAGAAAATATGCTGGTTATTGTAGATGATCTCTCTCTGCCATTGGGCACACTCAGGATGAGAAAGCAGGGGAGTGACGGAGGACATAACGGATTGAAGGATATCTGTGAGGTTTTGGGAACAAACAGCTATTCAAGATTAAGACTTGGAATCGGAGATAACTTCTCTCGTGGAAGGCAGGTTGACTATGTGCTTGGCAGCTGGAGTGATCAGGAGAGAAAAGAGTTGCCCGAAATACTCAAAAAGGCTGCAGATGCTGCCAAATCCTTTGCCGCAATCGGTCCCGAGAGGACTATGAATTTTTTCAATACAAAATAGCATTTTGAGCAGACTTGATAAATATCTTTGGTCAGTACGTCTCTTTAAAACAAGAGCGGAGGCAGCTGATGCATGTAAGTCGGGTAAGGTTAAGGTAAACGGTACTGAGGCAAAATCTTCAAGAGATGTAAAGCCCGGAGATATAATTGATATACGAAAAGCGCATATATATTTTAAATTTAATGTTTTGATGCCTATAGACAAGAGGCAGCCTGCTAAATTGACAGAGCAATACATTACAAATATTACACCTCAGGAGGAGCTTGATAAGCTCTCTGTACCAAAGGAGAGTCTCTTTCTGCACAGGGAGAGAGGTACCGGTCGCCCAACAAAGAGAGATAGGCGAGATATGGAGGGATTGCTCGATATATTGGGAATGGACGAGGAGTACGAATAGATTACCCCTTTCCTGTTATCTCCAACAGAGTTGCGTCTCCTTCCAGAGTGTATTCACCCATACCTGCAGGGATAAGAATATTTTCACCTTTTTTGATTCTCTCAGAGACTCCGCCACCTTTAATGATAGACTCTCCTTCAATACAAAAGTAGATTATAAAGCTCTCAAACAGATAGCTCTCTTTAAAGCATAAGTTTGAGATCTTAATTCTGTCTATTTTAAAGTAGGGGTTCTCTGTGGTACCATCCTTTGAGATTAGAGAGTATGGGTTGGTCTTTTTGTAGTCAATACAGTCAATTGCAAGATCAAGGTGCATCTCTCTCGCTGTCTTGGGATTATGCTCACGCCCCCAGTCATAGACCCTGTATGTTACATCTGAAACCTGCTGAACTTCTGCCACAAGTATCCCTCCGGTTGCTGCATGAAGCGTTCCCGGCTTAATGTAAATTATATCACCCTTAACAGGTTTAATAATGTTGAGTGCATCATGTATTGTATCATTCAAACATTTGTCATAGAACTCCTTTGCACTTAACTCCCGATTTAATCCAAGATAGATCTTTGCATCAGGTGATGCGTCTAAAATGTACCAACACTCGGTTTTTCCGTAACTATTGTGCCTCTCCATAGCTGTAGCATCATCCGGATGAATCTGAAGTGAAAGGTTGTCACGTATATCAAGAATCTTAATCAGGATAGGGAACTCATTTCCGTACCTTTCATATAGGGTATCACCTATCAGTTCTCCCAAATATATCTCTACAAGGTCATTTAGATCATTTCCGGCAAGAAAGCCATTGGATACAAGAGAGACATCATCCTGAACCCCGCTTATCTCCCAGCTCTCGCCAATGGGGTTAATGCTTTCGCTCTCTTTTCCCATCTCCCGAATTATTGAATCACCTCCCCAAACTCTCTCTTTAAGAATTGGGGTGAATTTAAGAGGGTATAACTTTGCCATAATTTTTGTCCATTAGGTAGATAGTTCCAATTATAAAGATAAGAGAAAAAATGTAGACCGGAAAATAGAATCCTTCCGGTATTATATCTGCAAAGCCATAATCGGCAGGAAGTTGTGGAAAAAGAACAGTTATAATGTATGAGAAGCCATTATTAACAAAGTGTATGAAGATAGCACTCCAAAGAGATCCGGTCCGCCAGTATATCCATCCAATCAATAATCCAACCAAAAATGCAGGTATTGCCTGCCATGGATTCATATGCATAACACCAAACATAACAGATGACCAGATAATAGCCTTTAATGGTGTTGTTTGTCTGAGAAGTGATCTTAGGATTACTCCTCTGCAAAGTATCTCCTCAAGGAGTGGGGCGAAAATTACAATAGAGATAAAACTGAATAGTTTGTTCTCTTTAATTTGTACAAGAAGAGTTTCCAAGAAATCCGGGACGCCCATCCACTTTGTTAGTGGTTCAATTGAGAGGTTAAACGCAAATACAAGCGGCAAAATAAGTGCAAATGAAGCCAATGCACCAAGTTTCCCGAAATCGGGATTGTCGAAAGGGGCGGGCTCTATCATCCCTGAGTCGCCCTCTTTTGAGCTCTTCTCATCTTTTAAGAGAGATAGGTGAATATAGATTGCCGTCGGTATAAAAATAAGGGGATAAGTTACTATCTCTATACCTGCGGAGAGGCCCGGGAGCAGTAGTGTAAGGAGCAAATTTACTATTAAGGCAGTAAGGCCTCCGGCAACAGTTAGCAGCAGAATCACAATAACCCAGCTTTGCGCTAGGTCAGGCATAAAGTATCTGTATCTCTTAAACATATTTCGAAAGAGGATCTCAGTTACTTGAAGAGAGGTGTGGGGTAGACCTCTTTTTGGTGAAGACTTTTTAGACGATCGATCACAGACTCCCGATCCTCTTTAAAAGTAACACCAAACCACAAATCGGGGGTTTTTAATACTCTGCACTCAGCGTACTTCTCCTCAAGTAATCTGTTTACAATAAAAGGTATATAGAATTCCGATTTAATATTATCACCATTTTGAGTAAGGAAGTTTGAAAAGAGCCTCCAACCCTCAGGAAAAAGGTCGGGTGTAAAACCCCACATATTCATTGAGACAGGGCTATTATCATCAATGGTTACAACATCTCCCTTGCTATTCTCTCCTGTTATTATCCCACCCTCTCTCTTTATTGAGTGATGCTCCTCAACCGAGGTCAGAAAACCGTCACTATCAACAGTACAAACACCTCTTGATACAGAACCGGACTCAGAAAGCGTATTACCTGTACAGAATCCTACCATTGAGAAAGAACCTCTTTTGTTGCCGGAGCTTCTAAGATATTCTGCTATAATCCCAAAAGAGTTTCGTCCATAGTAATCGTCTGCATTTATTACCGCAAACGGAGTGTCAATTACCTTATGGGCAACAAGAACAGCGTGGCCGGTACCCCATGGCTTCTCTCGCAGAGGGTTAAGAGTCAACCCCTCAGGAATGACCTCCAGCTCCTGTTCTACAAATTGTAAATCGATAAGCTTTCCGTACTTCTCCCTAACCCTTCTCTCAAAGTCCTCTCTGAAAAACCCTCTGACAACAAAGACAATCTTCCCGAATCCAGCCTCTACGGCATCGTAAACAGAATAATCCATTATAGTCTCACCATTTGGTCCAACTCCATCTAACTGTTTTAGTCCTCCGTATCTGCTCCCCATTCCGGCAGCCAGTATTAGTAATGCAGGTTTAATCATATCTACGACTCTTAATTAAAGTTTAAAGAACAAAATTATTATTAATTTTGTAAAAAATTGAAGTTTTGAGATTAAAAGAGAGATGGAGCCTGTTTATTGACTCTCCGGTTATAAAAGTAATCCGGAACAAATATCTTGTAACCTCTCTGGCGTTTATTGTGTGGATTACCTTTTTTGATTCAAACAACCTAATCCGGTGGTCCAGGGTGGTATTAAATATATCGGAACAGGAGTCCCGTAAAAGCTATTACAAAGAGTCAATCAAGGCAACCGAGGAGAAGCTAAATGAGTTAGGCTCAAACAGAGACTCTTTGGAGAAATTTGCCCGGGAGCAGTATCTCTTTAAGGAGGATGACGAGGAGGTTTTTATTGTTGAGCAGAAAAGGTAAGCAGATCTCTTAAATCACCCGATTCATAGGTAGCTCCCCTCTCAAAAGGGGCAGGTTTACTGCTGTAGAAAAATTGATCTATCCCGAATATCATGGCACCTTCAATATCGTTTGCATAGTCATCTCCAACCATAAGTGACTCTTTCTTAATTCCATGCAATGCATTTAGGGCACGTTTAAAAATCACCGGAGATGGTTTATGAACTCCCTGCTCCTCTGAAATCATTACAGCATCAAAAAAGATTCCGATACCGGTATTCTCTAATTTTTTGTACTGAACCTCTTTAAAGCCATTTGAGATCAGTGCCATTTTACACCCTCTCCCCTTAAGCTCCGTTAATACATCCATTGCATAAGGCATAAGTATCCTTTGGTATGGCATACTTCGCAGATACTCCTCTCCCATATCGGTTGCAAGCTCTCTGTTGTCATAACCGAACTCAAGAAGAGTCCTGTGAAAACGCTCCCATCTAAGTGACTCTTTAGGTAGCTCTCCTCTCTCATATAGTGACCACAGCTTATGATTTATAAGTTCGTATTTTTCATAAAAATGGTCTCTGTCAATGGATGTGAGATTAAAAGTTTCAAGCATGGAGTGAATATTACTCCTTGCATTTGCATTAAAATCCCATAGAGTTCTGTCGAGGTCGAAAAGAATAAATCTGTAATCTTTTTTTAACATCCGGCTTTATATTTTTGATTGCAAATTTATCTATTTGATATAGTGATCTATAGCTCTCTCTATTGCTCTACTGCACACAGGACAGAACCCCTCTGCCGTGTTTGCCTTCATTCTGCAGTCTAAATATGGTCTATAGATTCCCTTAGCCATATATCCTCCCCCCTCGAATAGCCCAACCACATTTTTAAACTCAGGCAAAGATGGTGTCGGCAGTTGAGTTTCGGGAAGAATCATATCTCTCCATTTAGAGTCGAAATTCTTAAGAGTTGTGATGTTGGGCTCCCATGGTTCAATCTTTAGGTTATAAAACTCCTCGTAAGCAACTTCGGATGAGTAGTACTCGTCTCCAAGTCCTGCAAAGCTGTGTCCCAGCTCATGAACAAAAACCTGTGCACTCAATTTATGATCGGACATACTTAGTCCGTAAAAATTATAGATTCCCCCTCCTCCGTACTTCTCTGTGTTTACAATTACATACATAGCGTCGCATGGGAGATTGGAGACAGCTGATGCAACAAGCTTCTGGTTAGGGGCTGTAAGGTATCTGTCAATTCGGAAAGTGTAGAAAGAAGATGAGATAGCCGTGCTTTTCCAGATATCTGACTGAGGAATATCACACCCGGAATCGGCTGATAGTGAGCGAACAGCCCAAATATTGAAATCATTTTTTCTGGATTTATAAGGCTCTATGTCAAATAGATATCCCGCAAATCTATTTGCATCCAGTATGAACTTATCCATCTCGTCTGCTGTATACCCCTCTGCAACAAAGACAAGATCTACCTTGATCTCCGAAGCACCGCTATAGTGTATGGTGTCGCTTAGGTAGTTGTTCTGAACCTCTCTGTTAATGAGCTTGTCATTCGGATCAACAGGGAATCTACCTATTTCTGAAATCTCCCCTGTTGCTTTCAATCTCTCATAAAATACAATAGTTACCCTCTCTTTTGGGAATGGAATATGGTAAGACCCCGAAAAGGCCCTCTTCATTATTTTTGCCTCAGCAGTTGTCCTCCACTCCTGAAAAAGATTGTTAAATCCACTTGAGAATATCTCCTCTCCAGACTCTGTAAAGACCTTATAACGATACTCCCCGTAGTGAAAAGAGTCGGTAAGATTAACTCTTGAGCCACTCCAGATGCTCTCTTTGTACAGAGCGTCAAGGTAGACCATCTGAGAGCTCTCATCCCCGGCAAATATAACGTCTGCCCTTAGTCTCTCTCCTGTGAAATATCTGTCAAACCTCTCCTGAGCCTGTGAAAAGGCTACAGAGAGCAGCAAGATTAGTGCTGTAGCTGAGATTTTTATAGACCTCATAATATAATTTTTTGTTTTTAAATACCGGTATAGCTATGAGGAGTAATTTGCCTAAGTTCCTCTTTAACAGTTTCGGAAACTGCAAGTGAATCAATAAAATCTTGAATAGCGCTCTTGTCTATTGATCTGTTGGTACGGGTAAGTGATTTCAATGCCTCATATGGTTTTGGATACCCTTCACGACGAAGTATGGTCTGAATCCCTTCTGCCACTACAGCCCAGTTGTTTTCAAGATCTCTATTAATTGCTGCTTCATTAAGGATAAGCTTATTAAGCCCCTTCTTGATCGATTTGAGTGAGATTATTGTATGGGCAATAGGTACACCGACGTTTCTTAGGACTGTAGAGTCTGTAAGGTCTCTCTGAAGTCTTGAGATAGGGAGCTTGGATGATAGATGTTCGAATAGGGCGTTTGCAATTCCAAGATTGCCCTCTGCATTCTCAAAATCTATGGGATTAACCTTGTGAGGCATAGCAGAGGAGCCAACCTCTCCCTCCTTTATCTTCTGACGGAAGTACTCCATAGAGATATAGCTCCACATATCCCGGCACAGATCTGTTAGAATGGTGTTTATCCTTTTAAGATTGTCAAAAAGTGCAGCAAGATAGTCGTAATGCTCAATCTGGGTTGTAGGGTAGGAGCGTCTCAGCCCCAGCCTCTCCTCTGTAAACATTACTGCAAATTGGTTCCAGTCGATATGTCCATATGCAGCATAGTGAGCATTGAAGTTTCCTGTAGCTCCACCGAACTTGGCTGCAAATGGAACTTTTGATAACATAGAGAGTTGTTCGCGAACTCTTACAATAAAAACAGTCAGCTCCTTTCCAAGTCTGGTAGGGGAGGCCGGCTGTCCATGTGTGTGGGCTAACATAGGGATATCTTTCCAGTTTGTTGCCATCGAATCAAGAGTTTCACATAATGACTCTATCTCCGGAGTATATATATCCCTTACTCCCTCCAGAAGTGATAGGGGAACTGCGGTGTTGTTTATATCCTGAGAGGTTAACCCAAAGTGAACGAACTCACTGTATTGAGTAACTCCCAGAGTGTCAAATCGTCTTTTTATAAAGTATTCGACTGCCTTAACATCGTGGTTTGTCGTCCTCTCAATCTCTTTAACCTCCTCTGCATCATCTATTGAAAAATCTCTGTATATATCCCTTAGTGTTTCAAAAAGATCTTTATTGAGACCTTTAAGCTGCTCTAAAGGAATTTCGCAAAGCGAGATAAAGTACTCTATCTCAACTCTTACTCTGTATTTGATTAGAGCAAATTCTGAGTAATACTCTGTAAGCTCTTTAACCTGATTGTGGTATCTACCATCTATGGGGGTGATGGCTGTTATTGGAGAGTGATTCATATCTTTTTAATTATCTTTATGGAACTTACCTGTTATGTTT
>CAZCXB010000026.1:0-14490 GCA_964502485.1 uncultured Muribaculaceae bacterium
ATATCAGATTGATCAGATAGATCAAAAGATTCTTTCATTCCTTGTTAAAAACGCAAGGATGCCATTTCTTGAGATTGCACGCGAATGCGGAGTCTCAGGAGCCGCTATTCACCAGAGAGTGAAGAAGATGGAGAACTTAGGAATTATAACCGGTTCCAGACTTCTCGTAAAACCACAGACACTTGGACTGAATGTTTGTGCATTTGTTGGCGTTAGTCTTGCACAGGCAAATCATTATCCTTCGGTGATTGAAGCCCTTAAAAATATTCCCGAAGTTGTTGAGTGCCATTTTGTTACAGGGAAACATGCTCTTATGTTGAAAATCTACTGCCAGAATCACGATCACCTTATGGAGATCCTCATAAATACTATCCAGAACATACCTTCGGTAGAGCAGACAGAGACATTTATCTCACTTGATCAGGCAATAGAGAGACAAGTTTGGGTTAAGGATTATCCCGGAAAGGTCTCCTCTGTTAAAAAACGCTGAGAATTGCACGGGCAAGCAGAAGATCTTCAGGCTTTGTAAGCTTGATGTTTGTTGGTTTACCCGCAACCGTATGGATTGTTACCCCCATTCCCTCAACAACAGAGGCATCATCAGTAAACGAAGTTGAGTATGCCTGATTGTAGGCATCAATCAGAGTATCAGACCCAAACACCTGAGGTGTCTGTACCAGATAGTAGTCATCCCTGTCAACAACCGTTGTTGAACCATCCCGGTTTTTTACCCTCATAGAGTCTGCCGGTACAATCACCGGAACAACAGCCCCCTTGCTATCTGCAATCTTATACAACTCCTCAATATACCCGGGAGATATAAAAGGTCTCACCCCATCATGAACTGCTACAATCCCACCTCGCTTAACATACTTCAGGGCACTCTTTACAGAGTGAAATCTCGTAATCCCTCCGGTAACTAAAGTGTGGCGGAAGGTCAGATTGTTTTGGAAGCAGTAATCTTTCCAGTACTCCTTATAGTCGGCAGGTAGAACCAAAATGATTTCGAGGGGCAAAGAGACCGAGAGAAATCTCTCAAGTGTATGGACAATAACCGGTTTCCCGCCAAGAGTGATAAACTGTTTTGCAATATCTCCCCCCATTCGGCTTCCGCTGCCTCCGGCAACAATAATGGCATAATATTTTTTCCCCATCTCACTCTCTTTTATGGTAACAAAAGTAGGTATTAATTGTATATTTTAGTAATTTTGCACTCATTTAAAGTTTATGGAAAAGAGAACAATCAAAAGGGCCTTAATCTCGGTTTATCATAAAGAGGGGATTGATGTCATCGCAAAACAACTGATCAAATCCGGTATTGAAATACTATCCACAGGAGGCACATTCGACTACCTTACAGAGATAGGATTACCTGTAAAAAGCATAGAAGAGGTTACCACCTACCCCTCTATACTGGGAGGAAGGGTAAAGACACTCCACCCAAAAGTTTTTGGAGGGATCCTCTGCAGGAGAGATAATGACACAGACATATCACAGGTTAACGAGTATGATATTCCTGAAATTGACCTTGTTATAGTAGATTTATACCCCTTCGAAAAGTATGTATCTTCCAATGCATCTCATCAGGAGATAGTCGAGAAGGTAGATATTGGCGGAATCTCCCTTATAAGAGCTGCCGCAAAAAACTACAGAGATGTTTTAATTATTCCGTGTAAGGAGCTCTACCCTTCGCTGCTCAAAGTTCTTACAGAGGGCAACGGAGTGACCGATCTAAAGGAGAGGTCATACTTTGCTGCATGGGCATTCAACGTAAGTTCTCATTACGATACGGCAATATTCAACTACTTCAACAAAGAGGCTGCTATTGAGAGTTTCAGAATAAGTGCAAACGAATCGCAACCCCTTCGCTACGGCGAGAATCCTCACCAGAAAGCCCTCTTTTACGGTTCACCGGACGGAGTTCCCAAGCAGGTACACGGCAAAGAGATCTCCTATAATAATCTGCTTGACATTGAGGCAGCAATTGAACTTATCTCCGATTTCCAAGAGCCGACCGTTGCAATTCTTAAGCACAACAACGCTTGCGGCTGTGCCTCACGTGAGACAATCGCCTCTGCATGGGAGGCAGCGCTGGCTGCAGACCCTGTATCTGCCTTTGGAGGTATAATCATAGCAAACAGAGAGATAGAGGAGGATGCCGCAGAGGAGATGAACAAGCTCTTCTGTGAGGTCATTATAGCCCCGGCATACTCAGATAGTGCACTTGAGATTCTTAGGCAAAAGAAGAACAGGATAATTCTTATAAACTCTGCAGATCAAAGGAGCTCAAGAAAGTTTAGAAGCATGTTAGGGGGTGTTCTTGTTCAGGATAGGGACGCTGCAGTAGAGGGAGAGGACTCACTTATTCCTGTAACCACAAAAAGAGCATCACAGCAAGAGAGAGCAGATATGATTTTTGCCAACAAAATAGTTAAACACTCCAAATCAAATGCAATAGTACTTGCAAAAAACTCTACACTCATATCCTCCGGCATAGGACAGACCTCAAGAGTTGACGCCCTTAAACAGGCAATTCTCAAAGCACACACCTTCGGCTTCTCACTAAAAGGGGCTGCTATGGCTTCTGATGCCTTCTTCCCCTTCCCGGACTGTGTGGAGATTGCACACAACGAGGGTATAACTGCTGTTATTCAGCCGGGTGGCTCAATGAGAGACTCCGAGAGTATCGAGTACTGCAACAACAACGGAGTGGCTATGGTGATAACCAACACAAGGCACTTCAAACATTAAAATATTAACACACAATTATATTAGCGAATACTATAGATTATGGCATTATCATTCTTGACACAGGAGCTGGCCATTGACCTTGGAACTGCCAACACGATAATACTCATGAACGATAAGATTGTCGTAGATGAGCCATCTATCGTTGCAATAGACCAGAACACCGGCAAACCGATTGCCTTTGGCCAAAAGGCGCGTATGATGCATGGTAAGACACATGCAAACATAAAGACAATAAGACCTCTCAGAGATGGAGTTATTGCAGATTTTAACGCTGCAGAGCAGATGATAAGGGGCTTCATCAAGATGATAAACTACCGCAACTCATTCTTCACACCAAGTCTCAAGATGGTTGTATGTATCCCTTCCGGAAGTACCGAGGTTGAGATACGTGCGGTAAGGGACTCGGCAGAGCATGCAGGAGGGAGAGATGTCTATCTTATTTACGAACCAATGGCAGCTGCAATCGGGATAGGAATAGATGTAGAGGCTCCAACCGGAAACATGGTTGTCGATATAGGAGGCGGTACAACAGAGATAGCTGTTATCTCTCTGGGTGGCATTGTAATAAATCAGAGCATCCGGGTTGCGGGAGATGTATTTACCTACGAGATTCAGCAGTATATGCGCCAACAGCACTCTATCAAAATTGGGGAGCTGACTGCTGAGGATATTAAGATAAAAGTAGGAGCAGCAATGTCGGAACTTGATGAGTATCCGGAACCATATACTGTTAGAGGGCCAAACCTTATGACAGCACACCCTGTTGAGGTAAGCGTTACAAGTCAGGAGATTGCGCACAGTATTGACAAATCACTTGCCAAAATTGAGGTAGCAATCATTCAGGTACTTGAGCAGACTCCTCCGGAGCTCTATGCAGATATCGTTCAGAACGGAATCTACCTTACAGGTGGCGGGGCACTTCTTCGCGGCCTGGATAAGAGACTATATGAGAAGATTAACATTAAGTTTCATGTATCGGAAGATCCTCTCCATGCAGTTGCAAAAGGGACAAGCATAGCCCTCAAGAATACCGATAAACTGCCTTTCCTTATGAGATAACCTTTAATCCTTGAATAGAACAATGTGGGGAAAGTCACCTTTCATACGCGCACTTGCAACTCTTCTGCTGTTTCTCGCCCTGGAAGGTGTCTCTCTTATTATTATATCTAAGGAGAGTCTTTTCCAGAGTGTTAGAATTGGCGGGTTTGTGATGCATATTAAAACAGGAGTCTCCGGCTTTACCTCTGATGTTAAGTACTATTTAGGGCTTGGTGACGTTAATGAGATGCTTCGTGAAGAGAATCTGAGGCTTCTTAAAGAGCTGGAAATCTACAAAAAGATAGCTCCTCTTCCGGACTCTTTGGAAAATTTTACCGATAGCACTGCCGACTTCTCATACATCCCGGCAAAGGTGATTGCAAACAGCACAAATAAACTCCATAACTACATAATACTCAACAAAGGGAGAGAGGATGGAGTGGAAAAAGATATGGGAGTAATCTCTCCAAGAGGAGTTGTAGGTGTAGTAACCGCTGTATCTGACCACTTCTCCTATGTTATCTCTTTCCTTAATGTAAATCAGAGTGTTAGTGCAAAGATAACCCCATCCATGGCATTTGGTCCACTTATTTGGGAGGGAAGAAGGACAGACTACGCTACCCTTATAGAGATCCCCTACCATATTGAGTTTATGGTTGGCGATACAGTCTACACAAGCGGCTTCTCAACACTCTTTCCGCCGGATCTCCCTCTGGGAACGGTTAGAAAGTCAGAGGTTACAAAAGGGTCTCACCATCAGATTCAGGTAAAACTGTTCCAGGATTTTGCAACCCTTCACTATGTAAATGTTGTGGTAAACAACCATAAAGATGAAATAGACTTAATACAGAGCTCAAGCAATGGTAAGGACAAGTAACCTGGTTCTCTTTATATTCTTTTTTATCATTCAGATTATTCTGAGTGCACTGATAGATTTTGGACCACTGCTATTTATATCTGTCTACCCCCTATTCCTTCTTACCAGACCAATCCATACACCTATTCCCACACTTATGATATGGGCATTTGTAACCGGCTTGGCTGTTGACTATTTTTCAAATACAATCTTGGGGATGAGTAGCTTTGCCTCTGTAATAATGGTCTTCTTTCAATTCCGGATACTAGCTCTTATCTGTCGTAAGGGAGATATGGACAATCAGGTGAGGCCGGGTTTAAGGGAGCTTGGCTTTACCCGCTTTACTGCCTACCTTGGTGCCTCAATTCTTATACATCACCTCGCCTTCTCTATGGTAGAGAGTTTTGGTTTTACCCACTTTATATATAACCTTCCAAGAGTTATAGTAAGCATTTTGGTTAATACTTTTCTCATTATCCTTATCGAATACGGAGCATTCTATAAAAACTGGAGATAATTTCTGATTTATGGCTTTTGATCTGAGAAAAAAGAACATACTTATATTTGGAGCACTTATAATTGCTCTCATCTATATCGTCAGGCTTTTTTCATTGCAGATAATGAATAAGGAGTACAAGATAACTGCAGAGAACAACGCATACAGATATGTAATAAGATACCCTGCAAGAGGGCTCATTCTCGATAGAAACCGAAAGATACTTGCCGGAAACGATACTGCATATGATATAATGATAACACCTTACGAGGTTATGGCATTTGACACTTTAGATCTGTGCAGAATCTTTGAACTTGATATAGAGGATGTGAGAGAGAAGCTTAAGGAGTACCGCCGCAACAGAAGAAGAATAGGTTATCAATCTATCCCTTTTGTAAAGCAGGCCTCGAGCAGGCAGTATGCACTCTTTCTGGAGAAGGCCTATAAGTTTCCCGGATTCAGCGGTGTCTCACGTACAATAAGAAACTACCCCTATAATGCAGGAGCAAATCTTTTAGGGTATATTGCAGAGGCCGATACTGCGTACCTCAGTGCCAACCCCTCATACCGCAGAGGGGACTATATCGGCAGAACAGGAATCGAACAATCTTACGAACATATCCTAAAGGGAGAGAAGGGGTACAGTATTTTTCTGAGAGATGTCCATAACAAGGTAAAGTCGAGCTTCGAAGATGGAAAGTACGATCTTGAGGCAATTCCCGGTAAAAGTATAGTAAGCTCTATAGATGCCGAGCTGCAGCAATACGGAGAGATGCTTATGAACAACAAGATAGGCAGTCTGGTAGCCATTGAGCCATCTACAGGAGAGATTCTCACCTTGGTCTCCAGCCCCGGAATAGATGTTACAAAGCTTGCTAATATAAACCGGCACTATCACGAACTTGTAACAGACCCTCTTAAACCACTATTTAACAGAGCTGTGATGTCTCCCTACCCTCCCGGATCTGTATTCAAACTTGTAAATGCACTTATAGCATTGGAGGAGGGGGTCATTGAGAGTGGTACAAAATATTCGTGCACAGGAAGATATAATGTAGGAAGGGGAGTTGCCTGTCACCCTCACCCCTCTCCCACAGACCTTACCCAATCTATAATGATGTCCTGTAATACATATTACTGTATTGCATTCCGCGATATTATAGATAATCCTAAATATGAATCGGTTACAGCAGGATTCTCCCGCTGGAAAGAGATGGTGGAGAGCTTCGGTTTTGGAAAGAGACTTGGTACCGACTTCCCTTCGGAACTTGGAGGAAACATGCCCACTACAGATACTTACGACAAAATACACGGGAAGAACAGGTGGCGCTCTCTCTCAATAATCTCTCTTGCTATAGGCCAGGGAGAGATAGGGACAACTCCGCTTCACCTTGCAAACCTTGCAGCAACAATTGCCAATAGAGGATACTATATTGTTCCTCATATTGTTAAAGGGTCAACTGACACCCTTATAAACACTCAGTACCGGGAGAAAAACTACACACTCGTAGATACCAATAACTTCAAAAAGGTGATAGAGGGGATGTTTCTTGCTGTGAATGCCCCTGCAGGTTCCGGAGCAACGGCAAGAAGAGCAGCGGTTCCCGGTCTTGATATCTGCGGAAAGACAGGGACTGCTCAGAATCCTCACGGAAAAGACCACTCTGTTTTTATCTGCTTTGCTCCCAGAGATAACCCAAAGATTGCTGTTGCGGCATATATAGAGAATGCAGGTTTCGGGGCAACCTGGGCAGCACCGATAGCCTCCCTGCTCATTGAGAAGTATCTCAATAAGGAGATCTCGCGGCTTTGGCTTGAGGCAGAGATGGTACAGGGTAATTTAATAGGAGATAGATTACAGAGATGATACGCGGGAACGAATATAAGAAGATTGACTGGCCTTTGATTCTGTGCTATATAATCCTTTGTATATCAGGATGGATAAGCATCTTCTCGGCAGTTTATGACCAGGATCATGGCCATATCCTCGATATGAGTCAACGTTACGGAATGCAGTTTATCTGGATAGTCACTTCGTTTGTAATTGCTTTTCTTGTGATCTTTGTAGTTAACCCAAAGCTCTACTCAACCTTGGCCTGGCTTATTTACGGAGGGAGCCTCTTTCTGCTTGTTGCTGTAATATTCTTTGGGATAGAGGTGAATGGTTCAAACTCATGGTTTGAATTCGGACCCATTAGATTCCAGCCGGCCGAGGTATCAAAGATTGCAACAACTCTTGCTCTTGCCTCAATCATAAGTAGCTATAATTTCCGGATCAGATCTCTTAATGGTCTAATAAAGGTTGGTCTGATAATTATGGTTCCTATTGCTTTTATAATCTTGCAAAAAGAGACAGGTTCTGCATTGATTTACACCGCCTTTATCTTTATGCTCTATCGCGAAGGGCTTAGCGGATGGGTTCTGACTCTTGGAATACTTGCTATTGCCCTCTTTCTTATTACGCTTAGCTCATCTCCGTTTATTGCACTCATTGTTCTGTTTGCCCTAATGATTATTGCCCGCGGTGTTCTATGCGGAAGAGCTGTAGTGCACCTCTTTATCCTTGCGGCTTATCTCCCTTTGATGATCCTATCTCCAAAAATCGGGGATCTCCCTCTGATAGCAGGTAATATTTCACTGCCTCAAGAGGCGTGGCTTGCAATCACGATAGCCCCGGGAGTTCTCTTCCATTTTATATCGTCAGTAAAGAGCAGGTTGTATCTCTACTGGAATATTCTTCTCTGCTTTATCGCCTCAGTTTTTCTTATTTTTTCGGTTGAGTTCTTCTTCGAAAGGGTGCTCAAAGATCATCAGAGGGGGAGGATAGAAAATCTATTAGGGATAAATGTAGATCTCAAGGGGGCAGGGTATAATGTGCACCAATCAATGATAGCAATCGGCTCCGGAGGGTTGTCAGGGAAGGGGTTTCTTCAGGGGACACAAACTAAATTCAACTTTGTTCCCGAGCAGAGTACAGACTTTATCTTCTGCACAATTGGTGAGGAGTGGGGCTTTATCGGCACCTCATTTATCATTTTCATATACCTGTTTATGATTATCCGGATTCTTAACCTTGCAGAGAAGCAGAAGGATGGGTTCAACAGGATTTATGGCTACTCTCTTGCATCAGTATTGTTTATGCACTTCTTTATCAATATTGGGATGACAATCGGGATTATGCCTGTAATAGGAATCCCCCTGCCCTTTTTGAGCTACGGAGGATCCTCGCTATGGAGCTTTACGCTCTTTCTCTTTATCTTTATACGATTAGACCTAAATCGCTGGAATTAGCATCCTCTTCTACTATCTCAAGCTCTGTATCCGACTTAATATATAGCATGAGGCCTCCCTTGGGAACCTTCTCTCCCTCTTTTACATAGATCTTCTCTACTGTACCGTCAAACGGGGCTAGGACCAGATTGTGCATCTTCATGGCCTCAAAGGTCATAATATGCGAACCCTTCTCTACATGGTCGCCCTCCTTAACCTCCAGTGATATAACCACACCCGGTATTACAGATTTTATCTGCTGGTAATCGGGACGTGTCCACTTGACTCTCTCCGCAAATTTTTTGGTAAAGGTAGTCGTGTATTGTCTTGCATTGGGAAAGATCTGAAAAACTTCATATTTAAGGTTTTCTCTAGTCTCCTTTGCCCTTATATCCGAAAGTCTCTCCCTCTCTTTTTTTGCTTTTTTCTCATCTTTATGAGCTCTTTTAGCAGCCTTCTCTTCCTCTTTCCTCTGCTTTTCAAGCTCTTTTTCTTTGGCCTTTTGTCTCTTATGGACTGCGGCTCTCTTATCTGATATTTTCATCCTGATTCTCTTTTTTAAAGGTTAAACGGAATCTGTTAAAACGGTGGAATACCATGTTTCTTAGATGGCCTTTTAACAACTTTATTGGCAGAGACGTCAAATGAGTGTATCAGGAACTTTCTGGTATCGGTAGGATCAATCACCGAGTCTATATACCCTTTTGCTGCAGCAACATAAGGATTTGCAAACTTTTGTTTATACTCTTCTACCTTAAGCTTTCTCATGGCTTCCGGATTCTCTGCCTCCATTATCTCTTTTCTGAAGATAATATTTGCAGCACCCTCAGGACCCATTACAGCGATCTCTGCAAGTGGCCAGGCAAATACAAAGTCTGCCCTAAGGTGGCGAGAGTTCATTGCTATATATCCTCCTCCGTAAGCCTTTCTAAGGATAACAGTTACCTTTGGTACGGTAGCCTCGCTATATGCATAGAGAAGTTTGGCTCCGTGACGGATAACCCCTGCATGCTCCTGATCTACACCGGGCAGATAACCCGGAAGGTCCTCTAATGTTACGATAGGAATATTGAATGCATCGCAGAATCTAATAAACCTTGCAGCCTTGTCACTTGAATCACAATCTAATACACCTGCTAAAACCAATGGTTGGTTGCAGACAAATCCAACAGTTCTTCCGGATATTCGACCGAATCCGATGACTATATTGGCTGCCCACATCTCCTGAACTTCAAAGAATTTTGAAGCATCGGTGAGGGCGCGTATAACATCTCTTACATCGTATGGCTTTGTAGGATCAACCGGCACAATGTTCTCGATTTTATACTTTTTGGTATCCGGCTCGCATGGCTTTTCGGTGTTGCAGCAGCACTCGTTATGGGCAGGAATATAGGTTAGCAGGGTCTTAATCTGATCGAAACACTCAGCCTCGCTATTGGCAAAGAAGTGTGCATTTCCTGTAATCTCACTATGTACACGTGCGCCGCCAAGCGTCTCCATATCGATCTCCTCGCCTAATACAGACTTAATTACCTCCGGTCCTGTAATAAACATCTTTGAGATCTTATCAACAACAAACACAAAGTCGGTTAGAGCCGGCGAATAGACCGCTCCCCCGGCACATGGGCCAAGAATGACAGAGAGTTGCGGAATAACACCGCTTGCAAGAGTATTTCTGAAAAATATCTCTCCATATCCGGCAAGAGAGTTAACCCCCTCCTGAATACGTGCCCCTCCGGAGTCATTTATTCCGATTAGCGGAATACGCATTCTTAATGCATAATCCATGATTTTTGTGATCTTTCTTGCATGCATAGAGCCCAATGAGCCCCCTGCAACGGTAAAATCCTGTGCATATATTGCAACCGATTTCCCATAGATAGTTCCGGTTCCAATTACTACCCCGTCACCCGCAAGGTCCTTGCCCTCCATGCCAAACTCCCTTGCATCGTGCTCAATAAAGAGGTCATATTCATAAAATGACCCTGGATCCAGCAACTGGTTGATTCTCTCCCTTGCAGGGAGCTTACCCATCGCAATCTGCTTTGCTATTGCTGTATCGCCGCCACCCTTTAGAGCCTTAGCTGTACGCTCCTGCAATTCAGAAACTTTTCTTTTTAATAGATTCATAGGTTTTAGTTTTGTTTCGCACAAAATTATGAAAATATTTTAATTCACAAATTGTGGGATTTTTTATCTACATTTGTGGTTTGAAACCCGATTTAATAACTTAATAAATAACACTATATGTCAATTCCTTTTGTAGATAGACACAATGGTCCGCGTGAGAGCGAAATCAGGGAGATGCTTGCGGAGATAGGAATTAAAAATCTTGATGAGCTTGTAAAGCAAACTGTTCCATCGGATATTCTGCTTCAAGAACCCCTTGCTATAACAAAGGCAATGAGCGAACAGGAGTATTTGGAAAAATTGAAGATTATGGTATCGGAAAACAAGAATTTCCGCTCTATGATCGGTATGGGATTCTACGGCACAGGTACACTTCCCGTGATTGTAAGAAATGTTTTTGAGAACCCTTCTTGGTACACCTCATATACCCCGTATCAGGCAGAGATTTCGCAAGGGCGGCTTGAGGCGCTTCTCAATTTTCAGACTATGGTTGCAGGCTTGACCGGATTTAAGATGGCAAACTGCTCAATGCTGGATGACTCTACAGCTGCGGGTGAGGCAATGAGGATGATGTACGAGCTTCGTTCCAGGGACTCAGTAAAGGCGGGGAGAAATGTTCTCTTTATGGATGAGAATATCTTCCCTCAGGTTAGTGCCGTTGTTGAGACACGTGCAGAGGCTTTGGGTATTAAGGTTGTCAGCGGAAATTTCCGCAACTATGAGCCGGAGGCTATGTGCTTTGGAGCAATCCTCCAATACCCGGCAGCTGACGGAGAGGTTCGTGACTACAGCAGCTTCTGCGACAAGGCACACTCTCTTGGAGTTCTTGTTACTGCCGTTACCGATCTGCTTGCTCTTACGATTCTAAAGGAGCCTGCGGCCTGGGGTGCCGATATTGCTGTAGGTACAGCCCAGAGATTCGGTCTTCCGATGGGTTTTGGAGGCCCTACAGCCGGTTTTATGGCAACCAGAGATGAGTACAAGCGGAATATGCCCGGAAGGATTATAGGGGTATCTATAGACAGATTAGGCAAACCTGCGCTTAGAATGGCTCTACAGACCAGGGAGCAACATATAAAGAGGGAGAAGGCTACTTCCAACATCTGCACTGCAACAGCTTTAATGGCTACAATGTCAGGACTCTATGCAGCTTATCATGGTCCGGAAGGGCTTCGTTCAATTGCCAATAGTGTCTACTCATATTCGCACACTGTTGCTAATGAGCTAAAAAAGGCAGGTTACAAGCTATCTGCAGAAAACTTCTTCGACACAATCGAGATTACAGGTGTTGACTCGGCCTCAATAAAGGCAAAGGCAGAGGAGATGCAAATCAACTTCTACTATCCGGACAACAGCAGGGTACGA
The DNA here is from genome assembly GCA_964502485.1 of uncultured Muribaculaceae bacterium. GTDB lineage: Bacteria > Bacteroidota > Bacteroidia > Bacteroidales > UBA932 > Bact-08. The sequence continues at coordinate 11,907 of CAZCXB010000026.1, forward strand.
ATGAGTTTTGACGAGCTCTCAAACTGTAACGAAGCTGTTAAGATTCTCTCTATCTTTGGTATAGAGGTTACCGAATGTCCTGGGGCACATCTTCCGGAGGTGTTTATGGCAAGAGAGAGCTCATTTATGAGTGAGGCCTCTTTTAGCAAGTACCACTCCGAGACAGATATGATGCGCTATATCAAGAAGCTGGAACGTAGGGATATATCTCTTACTCACTCGATGATTCCTTTGGGTTCCTGCACTATGAAGCTTAACGCTGCTGTTGAGATGATGCCTCTAAGCTGGAGTGAACTTACCAATATGCACCCGTTTGTTCCTGCAGATCAGGCAAAGGGATATATGAAACTTATAGAGGAGGTTCAGGAGGATCTTGCAACAATCACGGGATTCCATGCCTGTTCGCTTCAGCCGAACAGTGGTGCTGCCGGGGAGTACGCAGGTCTTATGACCATTCGCTCCTATCATATCTCCAAAGGTGATACCCAAAGAGATGTGGCTATAATCCCAACATCTGCACACGGTACAAACCCCGCCTCTGCGGCGATGGCCGGAATGGAGATTGTGCTGGTCTCTTGCGACAGTAAGGGTAATATCAATGTAGATGAGTTGCGTCAAAAAGCTGAACAGCATAGGGATAGGTTGTCCTGTATCATGATCACCTACCCATCTACCCACGGTGTTTTTGAGTCAAGCATCCGCGAGATAATGGATATCATTCACCGTAACGGAGGGTTGGTTTATATGGATGGTGCAAATATGAATGCTCAGGTTGGTCTTACCAATCCGGGTTACATTGGGGCAGATGTTTGCCACCTTAATCTGCATAAGACGTTTGCGATTCCTCATGGAGGTGGTGGTCCGGGTATCGGCCCTATCTGTGTTACAAAAGAGCTGGCTCCGTTCCTCCCTTGCCACCCGTTTTTGGATAACTGCAATACACTTGGTGCTAAAGCCATTAGCTCTGCCCCTTACGGATATCCGCTTGCTCTTCCTGTTACACATGCCTATATCAAACTTCTTGGTCCTGACGGGCTTAAAAAGGCTACCGAAGTTGCAATTCTTAATGCTAACTATCTCTCTTACAAACTTAAAGGCGACTTTAAAACCCTTTACGACGGTGAGACAGGTCTTGTTGCGCATGAGTGTATTCTTGATCTTAGAGATTTCCGTAAAGAGTATGGTGCAGATGCGACTGATGTTGCAAAGCGTCTTATGGACTATGGATTCCATGCTCCTACCCTTTCGTTCCCTGTGGTTGACACCCTTATGGTTGAGCCTACCGAGAGTGAGTCTAAGGCTGAGCTGGACCGCTTTATTGAGGCGATGAAGTCTATCCGCAGAGAGTGTGAGGCAATAAAGGATGGAATTATGGACAAGGATGATAACCCTCTTAAGAATGCTCCTCACACTGCTGGAGAGGTTACTGCAAATGAGTGGAACCACAAATATAGCCGGGAGAGTGCTGCATTTCCTCTTGAGTGGATTAGGGAAAATAAGTTCTGGCCTCATGTGGCACGTGTAGACAACGGTTATGGCGACAGAAACCTTATGTGCAGCTGCGAAGGTTGGATCTAGATTTTTGAAACTAATTGCTGTTGAAAATTGAAACTGGAAATTTTGCGGCAACCAATTGTTGATCTAAAAAACAGCTAAATGATTGAAAACGAATTATCAAGCAGGGCTACCGCTCTATTTGGAGTAGTTGACAAGATATATCAATTCCTGTTAGATGCAGGGGTCTCTCCGGCCCTTGCATCTGTACTGGATGAGATTATCAGTATGACTCTGCTTTTTTTGGTGGCCTACCTTGCTGATCTCTTCTCAAGAGTTGTTGTTTACAGGATTGTTGAGAGAATAGCGAGTTACACATCCACAACCTGGGATGATATATTCATAGAACACAAGGTAATAAGCTCCATTGTCCACATTATTCCGGGTATAATATTTCTGATTGCAACGCCGGTGGCCTTAAGGAGTGAACTGTGGATCTCTCTCTTTCAAAAGGGTGCGCAGATCTTTATCGTGATTACTGTTACAAGATCGATTCACGCCGCTACAAAGGCATTGACAGAGATCTACTCTTCAAATAAGGATTTTTCTGACAAGCCGATTAAGGTAATCTTTCAGATTATTTCGGTGATTGTCTTTTTTATTGGTGCAATTGCTATTCTTAGTATTGTTATCAACAAGGAGTTCACCTCTCTCTTTGCAGCTTTGGGTGCATCAATGGCTATCCTGCTCCTCATCTTCAAGGACAGTATCCTGGGGTTTGTTGCGGGGTGGCAACTATCTGCAAACGATATGCTTCGTCAGGGTGACTGGATTACCGTTCCCAAATATGGTGCAGATGGCGATGTGGAGGAGATAAGCCTCTACTCTGTTAAGGTTCGTAATTTCGACAACACAATCACAACTCTTCCTCCATACTCTCTTGTAAGTGATTCTTTCCAGAACTGGCGGGGTATGAAGGAGTCTGGCGGCCGCAGGGTCAAAAGATCTGTGTTGATAGATATGAGCACCCTCAAGTTTTGTACTCCCGAGATGCTGGAGAGGTTCAAAAAGATTAGCTACCTGAGCGACT
>CAZCXB010000027.1:0-2318 GCA_964502485.1 uncultured Muribaculaceae bacterium
TTACATTTGTGGTTGGCATATATATAAGCAATGGTGAGTATTAAAAATATCTTTTTGATCTCTTTGTCTATCTCCGCCTATCTGTTTACAATAATGGGGGTAGGGAGATATTCATGCCATTGCGATCACGCCACTCAGATTGCTCTCTTTGGTATTCATACTAATTGCTCCTGTACAGAGGAGCAACATCATGAACATAAAGATCATAAATGTATTTGCGGCGCCCATCTCGAGGCAGAAAAGCCTAAAAGAGACGATTGTTGTGCTGTCTCATATCTATTTCTTGACTCAGATCAGGATTATACCACTATGGTATTTGATTTTATTCAGTCAGATATAACACTACTGTTAATTCAGAGCCATCTTTGTCCCGGAATTCCACTAATCCGAAAACCGCTTATAAAGAGTTTTCAGGCCCTGTTCCGATCGTCCCCGGTGCACATATACAAATTGAACCGTCAACTGATCTTATGATTTGAGCGGAAGGAGGTGAAGTCTCATCTCCAGTAGAGTTGTGTGTTTTCGCAATCAGGTTTGCGGGGATTAGTTTTTACATTATTACATATTATTCCAATGAAAGTTATTATTACTATTCTTCTGATATCACTAACACTATTTCAGACAGATACTTTGTACGCATCCAAGACCGGCAGAGGGGTTGCAATTGTAGTTGACTCTGATGTTTACAAATACAGCCGTAAATCAATAGAGAGCTATGCTGCCTCAGTTGAGAGAGATGGTCTCTCTACGTTTATTATAGTTGATAAGTGGGGAGTTCCCGATTCGCTTAGATCAGAGCTTTTCAAATTATATAAGAGTAAGAATCTGGAGGGAGCTATCTTTATCGGAGATATTCCTGTCCCAATGATCAGAAATGCGCAACATCTGACTACTGCATTCAAGATGGATCAAAGAAGAGCCTGGGATCGCTCATCTGTGCCATCGGACAGATTCTACGATGACTTCGATCTGAAGTTTGAGTTTTTACAAAAAGATAGCGTTAACTCTTTATTTTACTACTATAACCTCACTTCAGACTCCCCAAACAAGATAGAGTGCGATATCTATAGTGCAAGAGTAAAGCCACCTCATATTCCGGGGAAGAGCAGATATGAACTTATTGATGAATACTTTGCCAAGGTGGTGAGAGAGAAAGATAAAAAGCGTGAGATAAAAGAGGTTACATATTTTGCGGGACACGGCTATAACTCAAATTGCATGGTCTCAAGAGCAGATGAGAGGCTATCTTTAACGGAGCAGTTCACATCTCTTAACAGCGGTAAGGGTAAACTCAACTATATTGACTTTACATTTGATGACAATGTTAAGTACAGACTTATGAGTGAGCTTGCCAGAGAGGAGCTGGATCTTGCTGTTTTACATCACCACGGCTCCGACGATGCACAGTTGATGAATGGGTCACCTTTAACCAATATGCCAAACCGCTGGCTTGATATGACAAAGAAGTTTTTCAGGGGTAAAATAAGGGGAGCAGAGGATACAACAGCCTCAAAGTTGTACTATATAGAGAACTACTCTGTTCCTGAGTCATGGGTAGAGAACGCATTCAATCCCCAGGTTATGAGAGAGGATAGTCTTATGGATGCAGCATTAGACATATCTATAAAAGATCTTTACGGATATCTTCCGGGAGCACCTGTTATCCTCTTTGATGCATGTTTCAATGGCTCATTCCATCTGGATGACTATATAAGTGGACACTACATCTTTAATTCCGGAGGAACAGTTGTTGTAAAGGCAAACTCTGTCAATACTTTGCAGGATACATGGACAAACCAGCTTCTGGGCCTTCTCGATTTGGGAGTGAGTGTAGGAAACTGGTCTAAAGGTCAGATGACGCTTGAGTCCCATCTGTTGGGAGACCCAACATATCGCTATAGCTCACCAAGAGGCGATCTAATATCTCTTGATGCAGATATTGTCAATAAAAAGCAGGACGAAAAGTACTGGAGAAGATTGATGAAGGATCACAACCCCGAGGTTAAGTCAATTGCAATGAAAATGCTCTTCAATTCCGGAAAAATATCTACCGATGAGCTGCTTAAGATTCAGACTACCGAAAACAGAGCAATTGTGAGAATGCAGGCATTCTACCTTATAAATAAGAGATACAACCACAATCTTGTCAATTCATTAAAGGCGGGACTTTACGACAACTATGAACTAATAAGAAGGTTAAGTGCAAGGGAGGCATCAACCAATCTTTCACCTGAGCTGGTTGATGATATCTATAAGGTTAGATATGCGCCAGGTACAAGTAAACGAGTTGAATTTCAACTAAAAGGCGGATGTGAGTC
>CAZCXB010000027.1:2418-14444 GCA_964502485.1 uncultured Muribaculaceae bacterium
TACACCTAATTAACAAATATCAAATTGATGAAAGCAACTAACCCAAATTAACATTAATAAACTATGAAGAGACACAAAATCCAAGTATCGGACAGAGGTGCAAAAGCACTCTCAATGTCTGCGTTAGTGTTGTTTCTTGTAATGGGGCTCTGTTCCGGTCTGGCGGCACAAAGCTCTGCACAAGGGAATTACGCTACGCTAAAAGGTGTTGTTCTCGAGCGCGGATCAGAAAATATCCCGGTCGAGTATGCAACAGTTCATATTCTCCCTCAGGGGTCTGTAACCACTTCGACCACAAAAGGGGAGTTCATTTTTGAAAGATTATCCCCAGGTAAGATAGATGTCAAGATTCAGTTCCTGGGTATGGAGACTATAGATACCTCATTTGTTATTGCAGCAGGAGGTGTTACCACAGTTACATTCAGGATGCAACAGAGCTCGTTTCGTCTTAACGATGTAACTGTCGTTGCAACAGGGAGCAAAGCCGGACAGGCGACAGCTTCCAATATCTCAAGGCAGGCAATGGACCACCTTCAGACAAGCTCTCTTAGCGATATAATGCAGCTACTCCCCGGCGGAGTGGTTGTAAACCCAAGTTTGTCTTCTGCCAAGACTTTTACAATAAGAAGTATAGAAGGTTCAGCTTCAAATATGAACAGTATGGGTACCGCTATCATTATAGATGGCGCTCCTGTATCAAATAACGCCAATCTGCAGACCCTCTCTCCATCAATAAGCGGAGGAGGCGGAGCTGTGGCCGGAGGTTCATCTCCCAACTCGGGTCTTGATATTCGCTCCATCTCAACCGATAATATCGAGTCTGTAGAGGTAATAAGAGGTATCCCTTCAGTACAGTATGGTGACCTCACCTCAGGAGCTGTAATAGTAAGATCAAAAGCGGGTAAGGAGCCTCTGAACATAAGGTTTAAAACCGACCCTAACATCTACCAGACATCTGTCAGCAAAGGTATTAGTCTGGGAGAGAATAGAGGAAATCTCAATTTAAGCGGAGATTATGCCTATAGTGCATCTAACCAGACTGAGTCATATGCTTACTATCAGAGGGTAACTGCAAAGGCACTCTACTCAAATGTCTTCAGGAATCTATCTACAAATACATCATTCGACCTCTCTCTGGGCAAGGATACCCGTGAAAGGAATCCGGACGACGAAAGAACTCAACTTGAGACAGGTGCAAAGGACTTAGGTCTGAGGTTCAATACCAATGGTACCTGGAACATAAACAAGGGATGGCTCAACAACATTAAGTACACCGCCTCCGGGAGTTATCGTGATAAGCACTCATTTACTCAGCAACTACTTGGAAATGCATTCTCTGCATACTCAATGTCAACTACAGATGGTGCCATCCTTAGCAATAGACCGGGTCAGAAGGTTTATCATATTAACGGTACTGAGCTTACAAATATCCCTTCGAGAGAGAGTAACTACTATGCAACATATCTTCCGAATGAGTACTTCAGCCGTTACGATATCTATGGTAAAGAGGTGAATGTGTTTGCAATGGTAAATGCTACACTCTCAAAAAGAACAGGAAATGTAACAAACAGAATTGTTATTGGTGCCGACTTCAAGACAGATGGTAACCTTGGTGACGGAAAGGTTTATGATCTTCAGAATCCCCCTTACAGGGTGCTAAGTGCAGAGAACTCCTCTCCAAGACCGCGAAAATACTCAGATATTCCGTTTGTAAATCAGTTTGGACTATATGCAGAGGAGAATCTTACATGGAACATCGGCGAGAGAGACCTTATTGTTCAGGCAGGTGCAAGATATGATAACATATCGGGAAAGAGTTTTGTATCTCCAAGGTTCAATGCCTCATTAGAGATTCTGCCTTCGGTATTTTGGCTCAGAGGTGGTTATGGTGTAACAGCCAAAGCTCCGGGCACACTTTATCTTAGTCCGGAGAACGCTTACTTCGATTTTGTTCACTTCAACACACTTAACAGCTCTGCTGTTCCTGTTGCAGAGCAATTGATCCTCTCCTCTACAAGAGTATTCAATACAGAGAATAAAGATCTTAAGATTGCATCTAACAGTAAAAGTGAGATAGGATTCGATCTTAGAATTAAGAAGATGAGGTTTTCTGTAACAGCTTACAACGAGAATCTTACAAACGGCTATACCCTTGGTTATAAACCGGAGGACTTCAGGCTTATAAGCTATACAGAGTATGAGGTGGGCGAAGCAATCCCGGGCTCAATTCCAAAACTTAAGGAGAAGGCTACCAGTAAGATCTTTGTAAGCTATGCATCGCCAATGAATACTATCAAAGCAAAAAACAGAGGTGTTGAGTTCGATTTTGATTTCGGTAGATTTGATGCTATCAGAACTTCATTTATTTTGAGTGGGGCCTATATGAGAAATACAGAGTGGAATGATGCACAATCGTTCGGAACAAATAAAAATCTCAACAGTCTTGAGAAGAATATCGGTATTTATGAAGCCGGAATGACAAAAGATGAAAGAGAGAGACTTGTATCCACTCTAAGGGTTGTTCATAACATCCCATCTATTGGTTTTGTGCTTACCGCAACAGCTCAGGTTAACTGGATTAATAAGAGTTGGACTAACTATGGAAACGACACAATGTTTGTCTCTTATATCTCAAGAGTTGACGGATTGGTTAAACCATTTGATCCTGCAATGAAGGATGATCCGGAGTTTGCATATATGTTCAGCAGTAGAAGCGACACACGTTTTATTGCCGAATCGTACTTCCCGACTCTTCTAGTTAACTTCTATCTTACAAAGGAGATAGGCGATAACTTAAAGGCATCGTTCTATGCAAACAATATGTTTAACTACAGACCACTTTACGAAAGTAAAAGGACTCCGGGTTCATTTACCAGACTGAACATCCCTATGTTCTTTGGTTTTGAGCTGGCTTTAACAATTAAATAGTTAAAAATGTCAGAGATGAAAAATATATTTAAATTACTATTAGTATCTGTTTTGGCTCTTTTCACTGCTCTCTCATGCGAGCAGTTCGATAATGTATCCAAAATAGGAGAGGTTGAGTCACTCAATGCGGTGATTAAGGTAAACCTCAACCTGGGATCTGCCCCCACTCCCTCCTCTCTAAATGTTAAGCTTATAAACTATGCCGAGAGATATGAGGTTGCAGCTACAATCGGATCAACCGGAAGTGTGACAATTCCTGACATTATTCCCGGAATATATACAGTTACGGTAACTTCCGAGATGTCTCAGGATGGATTTACATATAACTACAGCGGAAATGCAGTAAATATTGATATTGTTACCAACAATAAGCAGATTACCATCAATGTAGGTGCATCAAAATCGGGAGCGCTTGTTCTCAAAGAGGTATACTATTGCGGATCAAGAACTCCTACCGGCGGATCTTACTTTAGAGACCAGTTCTATGAGATCTACAACAACAGCGAGACAGTACAGAATGTAAAAGGGCTCTGTATTGCCATTCTTAACCCGCTCACTGCGACAGCAAACCTGCCGGTTTGGCCTGGAGCTGATGCCGCAGATTATGTTTATGCGACTACTATATGGCAAGTTCCACTAAACATGGACTATCCTCTAAATCCGGGAGAGTCAATTATTATAGCACAGATGGCTGATGATCATAAGAAGTCAAACCTAAATCCAAACGCTCCTGTAAACTTGCTCAGTGCAGAATTTGAGACACTTGTTAACACAACCTCTCTTATCCAGGACAATCCGGCCATTAATATGGTTATGGCATTCTGGCCATCACCTACTCCGCAGTGGCTTACGACTGTATTTGGTGGTGCTTTTGTGATATATTTCCCTAATGAACCGATTAATCCGGCAATTTTTGTAACTCCTGTGGGCAGTACTGCCAGAGCATACAGAATACCTATAGAGGATGTTGTTGACGCACTGGAGCTGGTAGGTAATGCAAACCAGGTTCAACTTAAGAGGATGCCTGCCGTTCTTGATGCAGGTGCAGCTACAGTAGGCGGAACCTATCTATCTTCGAGTGTTGCCAGAAAAATTAAGGAGACTAAGCCTGATGGAAGGATTATCTACTACGATACCAACAACAGCTCAGAAGACTTTGAGGTTATGAACCCTCCGGTTATAAGAAGATATGGTGCAAATGCCCCATCATGGAATACTTGGAAATAGTGTTTAACATCATCAATATTATGAAAATGAGAAAAGTTAAATATATATATTGGGCAGGAGCACTAATTCTGACTCTGTTAACCACTAATATAGCGGTTGCCCAGGAGGCGGCGAAACAGAATTCGCCGGCATCGATTGAACTACTTAAAGCGAGATCTCTATGGTTCAATACAAATAACGGAGCGGGTCTAACGCTCGATAATCTCTATACCTTCAGTGATCTGAGTTTTATGTATAATCTCAAAAGCGGAGATTTTAAAAAGAGTCAGGAGGGTGAAAAGGAGTCTCAATTTGGAGTCTCTACCGAAGGGGGAGTAAAGCTTGGTGGCGGATATGCATGGGGAAGCTTCTCTTATGACAACGAAACACAAAAAAACACCCTTTTCAATACAACTATGCTCGATCCTGAAAGAGGTGTCCCTTTCTATACTGTAGATCAGAATCTAAGTGAATGGAAGAAGCAAAACTATAAACTGGAGATGAACGTTGCCAGTAAATTGCTCTATAACAGATATATTGTTGGGATTCAGGGAGAGTATACAGCAAGAACAGGTGCAAAGCAGATTGACCCACGTTCGGTTGCAGATTACTACTCAATCACTGTAAGGCCGGGATTTGTTGTTCTCTTCGGAGGTCATAAGATTGGTATTAATGCAGTCTATAAGAACATGATTCAGGAGTCCTCTCACACAAACAGTAACTCACAGCAACATCAGGATGTGTATGTTGTCAAAGGCGTTGGTAACTTCTACTCTGCAGTTGTAGGTGGTCTTCAGGGTCTTGGGAGATTTGTTTACAATGCCAATACGTTGGGTGGAGATCTTCAGTACTCCTACAGCTTCTCTGATATAAGTCTTCTATTGTCGGGACACTATAGCCTTAGAGTAGAAGATGTGATCAGTGACCCTACAAAGCCAAAAAAAGAGGGCTCTGTTAAAGAAGATCTCATCTCTGCAAACCTTAAAGTTATCAAACAAGGAGTTAATCTCAATACTCTCGAGATATCATACAGCAATTCACAATCGAGTGGTATAGAGTATGTTCAGATACTTGATAACAGTCCGGATGTAAGGAGTTGGGTTGATGTGTACAGCAGTATAAGATCGGGTTTTGATAATATAAACATGACTCTCAAGTATGACTTTTTCAAAGGAGCAGAGCATGAGTACAAGTGGAGAGCCGGAGTTGTCGCCAACTACAGGGACAATGACGACATCTATTTTCTACCGAGATCAAAAATGAGAGTAGAGAACCTCTTTATCGGGATAAATGCAAAGAGAAATATTCCGCTTAAACTCTCCAATAAGCTTATATTAGGAGCTGATGTAACATATAAGAACAATCTTAATGGTTACTATTTCTACAACGGAGCAGATCCTGACTCTCCTGTCATCACTCAATTTATGACTCCCGATTTTGAGTATATGATGCAGGACTATTTTAAGATTGGGGGAGAGGCCAGCTACTTCACCAAACTTGGGAAGAGCAGCAGATCAGGACTCTTTTTAAAGGTTGCTGCAGATTACTTCAAACCGATAGATGGCGAAGGTAATCGTCTGCAGACAACTTTTGGCCTTGGCTTTACTTTCTAATTTATAATTAAAAGATGTTCAGAAAGTTATTACTTCTAATTATTATTGCAATCTCTCTCTCTGCCTCTATAACAGGCAAAGAGAGGGGGTTTGCAATTATTATTGACCAGGATACATATACGGCTTGTAAGGCCGAAATAGAAAACTACAGATCTGTGCTTGAGAGTGAAGGGCTCTCTGCTGTAGTGGTACCCCGGGTGTGGAGCGATCCTGTACAGGTTAGGGATGTCCTGTATGGAATGTATCTTAACAATGGTCTGGAGGGGGCTGTATTCATCGGCCGTATTCCAATTCCTATGATAAGAGACGCTCAGCACTTTACTTCTGCTTTCAAGATGGATCAGGAGCTCTTCCCCTTCGGGAGCTCCTCGGTCCCATCTGATAGGTTCTATGACGATTTCGATCTTAGGTTTGACTACCTTGGTCAGGATAGTGTCAGAAAACTGTTTCACTACTATTCTCTGCGGGGTGACTCTCCGCAGAGAATTACCTGTGACATCTACAGCGGTAGAATTAAACCAACTTTACAAGGGGAGGAGGGGTACGCCCAGATAAGGGAGTATTTCCGTAAGCTTCTGGCAGAGAGGGGTAAAGAGAACAGCTTAGATGTTATAACCTCATACACAGGTGAGGGCTCATTCTCCAACAGTCTCACCTCCTGGAAGGAGGAGGGCTATACCATGAGAGAGCAGTTTCCGGATGCCTTTAAGAACAAAAACTCTGTTAAGTTTCTTTTGTTCAATATGTACCCCTATATGAAAGATATAGTAACTCAGGAGTTACGAAGAGAGGAGATGGATCTGATGATCTTTCATGAGCATGGAATGCCTTACCGACAGTATCTTACCGGCACTCCATTGAGTAAGGGGATTAAGGAGAACAGTTCGGCTGCAAGGCGACTCTTTAGAGATGCTCTTAGAAAGATGGACGATATTGAACTCCGTGAGAGTACAATGGTGGAATGGATGAACCATTACAATATTGACTCTACCTGGTTCGAAGGTGTAGATGACAAAGAGTGGATAACAAGAGACTCTCTCGATGATATCAGAACCGGGATTGTTCTTGAAGATATACCTCATATCAAGCCCAATGCAAGGGTTGTGATTTTTGATGCTTGCTATAATTCGGATTTCAGGGAGGATAGCTTTATCGCAGGTGAGTATATTTTTAGCAGTGGTAAAACACTTGTTACTATCGGCAACAGTGTCAATGTGCTACAAGATAAATCATCGGCAGATCTTATGGGTATGCTCTCACTTGGCTTTAGGATAGGAGAGTGGATGCAGATGACAAATATTCTTGAATCACATATTATTGGAGATCCGACATTCCGTTTTAAAGGGACAACTGCCTCAAAAATCGATCTTAAATCAATAGATTCCCATTATTGGCTTACAATATTCAAGACAGAGAGCCATCCCGATTTAAAGGGGCTCTCGCTTTACAAACTTTTCAATCTCAACTATGAAGGGATGTCTGAATTGCTTCTCAAAACCTACAAAAATTCTAATGAGTATGTTTTAAGACTACAGACATTTCAGCTTTTACAGTTCTACTGTAAAAATAAGTATTCTGAGCTGCTCAAAAACTCTGTTTACGATCCTTATGAGTTCATCCGAAGAAGATCGGTTTTCTCTATGGGACGTGTAGGGAGAGATGAGTTTATCCCTATTATAGCCTCTGTATATCTTTCTGATTACTTAGACGAGAGAGTCCATTTTAACTCTATGTTCTGCTTTGATCTCCTTGATATGGATGCTCTTGAGAAAGAGGTTAAGAGTCAACTAAATCAAAACAAGACTTTTTTTGATAAGGATGCAATCTGGAGCGATTTCAAAAACAGGCTCGATTCCCGTAAACGTATTGCAGCAATGAGCAATGATGTAACAAACAAAGAGAAGAGTCTCAAGGCAAGGTTATCTGCAGTTCGGATGCTTAGGAATAATACCTATCACAATAAGGTTGATGAGTATCTTAAAGTTCTCAGAGACCCTCAGGAGGATACAGCTCTGCGCACATCACTTGCAGAGGCCTTAGGATGGTTTACCCTCTCATATAAACGAGGGGAGATTGTGGCAGCTTGCAAAAATGTTGCAGCGAATCCGGAAACCGATGAGAGACTCCGTAATGAGCTTATCAAAACAGTAAACAGACTTGAGGTCTATTTGCGCTAATGAGATTTGAAGATGAAAAGAGTATATAATATATTGTTTTTAATTCTGATGCTGACAGGGTCAGTATCGGTAACGGAGGGGAAGAGCCGTATAATACCTGCAGGAGGGAAATTTGATACCAGATTTCTGATTGTTATAGATAAGTTGAGTTACGAAGCTGCTTTACAAGAGGTCTCTGACTACAAGAGAGTTCTTGAAGAGGAGGGACTTGGAGTTGTTATTCTTGTAGGCGAGTGGAGTAGTCCCGATATTTTAAGGGGAGAGATAAAGAAGATCTACAATAAGAGGCCTGTTTTGGAGGGTGTTGTCTTTATCGGAGATATTCCGGTTGTAAGGGTTCGCAATTTCCAGCACGCTACAACCGCCTTTAAGATGGATGAGGAGAACTTCCCAATCACAGAGTCTTCGGTAACAAGTGACAGGTTTTATGACGATCTTGATCTGGAGTTTGAATTTTTCAAAGTGGACGAAAAAAATCCCCGCCACTTCTACTACAATCTAAAGGAGAGCTCGCCACAAAAGGTGAAAAGCGAATTCTACTCTGCCCGAATGTTGCCTCCGGCAGATTTGGGGTCTGACCCCCATTTCCTTCTCAGGCGTTATCTGAAGAGGGTAGTTGAGGCTCACAGGGATGTTAATTATGCCGACAGATTGGTTATTTTTAATGGTCATGGATATAACTCCGACTGTCTTACTGTATGGCAAAATCAGCAGTTTGCAATAAAGGAGCAATTTCCTCTGGCATTTAGCTCATCTAAAGGGAATGGCTTCTATAACTTTCGTCAGGATCCTTTTATGAAGTTCAAGCTATATGAGAGGATGCAGAGAGAGGGGACAGATCTGTTTGTTTTCCATGAACATGGAGCTTTCGATACCCAATATATTAACGGAGATTTCCCTGCTTTGAATGTTCTTGGCTTTACTCCCGGTAAAGCTTTCAATCCCGAAACAAAGGGGGCAATGGAGGTGATGTCCATCTCAACCCGAAATATTTATCGCAGGTATAAAGGCGACAGAGCCCTATCCTTCAAAGAGTCTATGATTGCAGATTACGGGCTGACAGAGAATTTCTTTTCGCCCAAGGTGCTTGATTCAACAAGAGTGAGTGACTCTCTTTTCTCGGCAAATGTAAATATTGTTCTCTCCGATCTTAAGGAGTTAAGGCCTCAATCCAAGGTGACAATTTTTGATGCCTGTTATAACGGTTCGTTTCATCAGAGTGGCTATGTAGCAGGATATCACATTTTTGGAGAGGGTAATACAATTGTAACACAAGGTAATACCGTCAATGTACTTCAGGATAAATGGTCAATGGAGCTTATTGGAATGCTGGCAGAGGGTGCAAGAGTCGGTTTTTGGCAAAAGGAGGTGCAGACTCTTGAATCTCACCTTATCGGAGACCCAACATATCGTTTTATTGCCGGTTCAAAGTGTGAAGACAGAGCATCCGAGGGCTTTAAATTAAACAGAGATCTTGCACTAAGCGCTCAGGACACAAAGGTGTGGATGGAGTATCTGCAAAGCGAAAATCCTAATTATCAGTCGATAGCTCTTAAACAACTTTCGAAGAATCCCCCTCCGGGCTATTCTGATCTGCTTTTAAAGATGCTTAAGGAGAGCAACTTCTCTGTTGTAAGAATGCAGTCATTAAGGAGATTGCTCGATCTTTCGGATAAAAACCTCACACAAGCTCTGCTTTTAGGGCTTGAAGACCCCTATGAGCTGATAAGAAGAAATGCTGCCCGTTTTTCCGGATTTTGCGGAGATCCTCTCCTGATCTCCCCTCTGGTAAACACACTTCTCTTCTCGGGAGAGAGTCAGAGGGTGCAGTTTACGGTACAGGGATCTCTTACCATGTTTGAGGTAGAGGAGGTTATTAAAGAGGCAGAGAGACAGCTAAAGGGCTCTTCTCTTCTCAATCCGGAAAAGATTCTTAAGGATGTGACTGACTACTATATGTCCGAAAGCAAAAGGTATGAGAATAATCTGCGCACTACCCTTGATAAGGGGGCAGAGCAGGCAAGGAGAATAAATGCCATAAGAAGTTTACGCAACTACAACAATCACAAACAGGCAAATGCGCTTATTACCCTCCTTAAAGATAACTCAGACGATATAAAGGTTAGAGTAGTTCTTGCCGAGGCTCTTGGCTGGTTTAACTGGAGTATAAAGAAAAATGATATTAAAAAAGCACTTGAAGAGGTGTATAACAATAAAGCTACCGCCACAGAGGTAAAGGCAGAGGTGCTGCAAAGCATCTTAAGACTAAAGTAGGGTAGTGATTAAGTATCCAGTGTTATGTAACGGCAGGGGCGGCTCAAAAATGGCCGCCCCTTTTTTGCCTGTTTTTAGATGATCTATTTTAGCTTCACCACAACTATCACAGGATTTGACTCCTCGGTAAGGGTTGCTGCAACCCTCTTCATCTCCGGCGAGTCATAATTTTCACTGAGTTCAATAAATTTTACAGCAGAGAGCGGCATTATCATCTCCCCCTCCCTTGATATGTGAACCGGCCAGAATGGAGATCCATTGTCCAAGTCATTTTTAAATCCGGAAAGTTCGGGATCTGGCCTTTTTAGAAGGGTAAGCTCTCCGCTATTTTTGTTGTAGAGCCCCCTTACATGCGGCAGCTTATAACCGTTTGGTTCATTCTTCCCAAAATTATAAGTAAGATAGAGATGACTCTCCCACTCACATGTAAATCCCGCTATAAGAAAGATAGATTGTGCTCTCTCCTCCCAACTTGCATTTAGAGGCAGTTTATATTTCCCGTAATCAAAATGGAAGAGAGTACTCTTTTCCATCTTTGGATTAAAGGTGTAGAGTGTATCTGCATTTCCGATTAATCTGATATTATCTTTGTAATCATAAAGATAAGGACTTACTACATTTATCATGTTGCCTAAACTAATAGTCGCTGTAAGATCTTCATTTGTGTTTGCTCCTGAGGTACCACCTCCCTGTTTTCTCTTAAGATACTCCGGAATCTCTCCCACCATCTCGCCATTGGCATTAAAAAAGATAAAGAAAGAGTTGCGTCTGTTATGATCACTATAAACCGAAAGATAATTATCACCTAGCGGTTTAATCCTAGTTAACATCAGATTATAAGTAGGATCAATAGGTGATCTTACCTCCTTTATGAATCTACCATTTTTGTTATACTCAATAATTTTGTCTGTAGAGAAGATCATAGGGTTTCCGCTTTTAGGGCCTACAGAGATTGCATATGAGCCCATGTCGATGTTGGAATGATACTCGCCGGCTGCCCTGCCCGGTCTGCCCAACTGACCTAAATATTTGCCAGCGATACTATACATCTTATAAATCGAGGTAAAACCGGAGGTAATTGTGACATAGAAGACCCCCCTCTCCAGAATAGGTCGCGGGATATTTCCCAACAGAGAGCTATCCGAAGTCTCTAACGGGATATAGCTGATAGATTGAGCTACTTCACTTAAGTTCACAATCTTCTCATTACCCATAGCATCCGGTAGTGAGATCGTTTTAATGCCATCAGCAGCGGATTCGCCGGATCTATTGCCGGCACATGAACCGAGAATTGAGCTCACAAAGAGAGCCAACAGGATAAAATGATGTTGTTTCATATCAGTGAATTTGTTTAAGTGAAGTATTTTTTTGATAAAGAGCATGATTATGAGCAACTCAGCCGCAAATTTCATGCCGTAGAGAGGGGTACCTTGGCAAGGGTTGTGGACCGATCATTCCTTTTTATGCTGCCGGCTGTGAGGGCAGAAATCAGCTCCGAGATATTTTGTTATTGCGTTGTGCTTAAGCAAATTAAGCACTTTTTGAAAATAGGCTTAAAAATTAGATTATCAGATATATAGCAAAAAAACTCAGAGCTGAAACATCACGCAAGCAGCTGCCGCCCCATAAACGGCAGGCAGCTGATGGGCGGGAAATAACCGTAAAAGGAGAGGAAATAACTCTCAATTTTTTCCTCAACCATTGGCATGGTGCACCACAAACGTTCACAAGGTCCACAACCCATTATAAAAATGTATTTGGATATCTGCTTTGCTAAAGTTCCCCACATAATTTTTTGATCTTTGGGAGTTTTTGTATTATTCAATTA
>CAZCXB010000028.1:0-1664 GCA_964502485.1 uncultured Muribaculaceae bacterium
AATTTATTTGGTGTAGATTTTTTTTGTTAAATTTAAAGTGAATTTTGTTCTGCTTTCAGTTTTCGAACTACTTCCTGACAATAATAGAGCTTCTGCTGTATATATATATGTTACCGGATATTCTTGCCTGAACTTAAAACTGAAAACACTATAACTTGCTATGAAAAAAATGTCGCTAATTATTGCTGCTCTAATCTATATGGTTGGAGTGGTTGCTGCTCAGGATGTTGTGGGCAGCTCTTTGAAGGTTCCCTCAACTTATGACAGGAGCTCCCTAACTTATCTGGTTCTGGATTATCCGAGTGCTAACCACTTCAATTTCATAAGAAACAATGTGGGAAAGGTTACATTTTCGGATAAATTCTACAACAACAATCTCTCCTATCTTTCAATGCAATCTCCCTACGCTAAGGATTATGTCGGTATCAATAAGGCTCAGTTAATTCTCGATGCTCTTAAGAGTAAGAGAGTTGCAAATGAGATTGTTGCTAAATGGTACTCGATGGATAGCGACGGGATGATGAATCTGGAACTGATTCACTCAAGGGGGATGTTCAATGCTACCGATGAGGCCTATCTGCAGGCAAAAACCACCAAAAGGGGGAATGCCCAGCTGGAAGATTACGGTAACAGGCTTATAGACAGGAGTTATATTGTTGTAATTGATTATTACGATGTAAAGACCATGCAGGAGGCCGAGGTTAAAGATTCCAAGGGTTGGAAGGCCGGTTTCCAGGCATATCTCTATAGGATAGATTACAATGAGGGGATTCAGAATCAAATTTACGACAATTGGATTTATGAGGATGATACTCCATCGGTTAAGGCCAATAAAAAGGCTGCTCTCAAAAAACTGGAGATTCCGCTTGTGTTTGTTAAAAACGTAATGCTATCTGCTACAGAGTCGCAATCTACAAAAACCGGTACTATAAATGTTTTGGGAAGCAAAAAGCCAAAGACGGATGATGAGTTGATGGCCGGTGTTCTTCAGAAGAGTTATGACGAAGTGCTTTACAATCTGGAGATGGGGGTAGATCACTTTAGGGTTGTCACCACAATTTTCGGGATTAGGCCAATCAGGGCTAAGATCGGTAAGAAAGAGGGGATTAAGACAGATAACCGCTATTTTGCATATGAGTATGTTTATGATGAGGAGAGAGATATTACCGAGCAAAAATTCAGGGGGGTTATTCGTGCTACCAAGAAGATTGCCGATAATGTACAGGTTGCTACAGGAAAGTCGCCTACTACAGAGTTTTACCAAACTTCGGGAAGGAGGATGGAGCCGGGCTATCTGCTACATCAAAAGAATGATTTTGGGGCTGAACTATCTGTCGGATATGAGATTGGCGAGATTGGCGGTATCTACGGAAGGCTTGATTTAAGGTTGGGCAGATATATTGGATCGAGGGCTCTTTTTGTGATTATAGAGGGGGGATATGAATCTAAAAATTATGGATCTGACTATAAATTCACCCGCTACGGTGTCGGTTTTGCAAAAGGCCTTCAACTTACCCGTAACAGTGAGCTTCGCCCATTTATTAGTGCAGGGATAGAGGAGACCAAAAATCCTTCCGATTTAAAATACTCTACCGTCTATTACAAAGGTGGAGCAAATCTCAATATTAACATTAAGCATAACGTTCAGATCTTTGGCGGTGCCG
>CAZCXB010000028.1:1764-14194 GCA_964502485.1 uncultured Muribaculaceae bacterium
GGAGCAAATCTCAATATTAACATTAAGCATAACGTTCAGATCTTTGGCGGTGCCGGTTACTATATCACCGGAAGCGGTAAGGATGGGAATGGAGTAGATATAGGCAGCTGGGACTCTAAGTTTACTGACAGAAGCGGACTATCATTTATAGGCGGTGTTAAAATCGGATTCTAATAGAATCGATCCTGTTTTTATCGAAAAAACATTTTTAGAATAAAACATTTTATAAGTTTCAAAACAGTATTTAATATGAAGAGGAGTATAAAAATATTCACATTGATTCTACTGACACTTTTTGTCTCTAACATCCTTGAGGCTCAGACAAGAAAAGAGCGCAAGATTCTGTTTAACAGTCAGTACAACTACGAGATCTCTCCTGTTGGGGTTGGTCAGGATGGTACCAAGGTTTTTAAGGTGTGGGGATATGGAAAAAATGTTGGGGAGGCAGTTATGGACGCTAAGGCCAACGCTGTTGCCGCCTGTATCTTTAAGGGTCTTCCGGGTGGAGGGGGATCTGCCCCTACCCCACCTATCTGCGGCGACTCCGGTGCTGAGGTGACTCATGCCGAGTATTTTGAGAGGTTCTTTGCTGTTGGCGGTAAATATCTGCAATATATAGTGCAGACAAACGATGCCGATCCTGCAGGTCCGGACAGACTTAAGATCAAGAAGGGGTACAAAGTGGCGATTTATGCTCAGGTTATGTACGATGCACTCAGGCGTGAGCTGGAGGCCAACGGCATTGCAAGAAGATTGGATTCGAGATTCTAAACATTAAACAAAGAGTTAAAACTATGAAAAAAACAGTAATTACTTCAATTTTAATACTTTCATCGATACTACTATCCGGCCAGGCAAAAAAACCAACCATTATGGTAATCCCGAGCGATCAGTACTGCCTGAGCAGGGGTTACAAGATGAGTTTTGCCAATCAGGGTATGACCGTTACTCTTCCCGACTATAGAGCTGCAATGCAGAACGACGCCAATCTTCGTCTGGTTATCACCAAGATGGGGCAGATGATGGCAGACAGGGGATTCCCGTTAAAGGATCTCGAGGCCGAGATGAGGAACCTTATGCAGGAGAGTGCAGAGAGCGCAATGCTAACCAGCTCATCTTCGGGGTCGGAGATGGCGGAGAGCCCGATTGATGCCCTTAAGAGGGTAGCTAAGGCAGATATTATTCTGGATCTCGATTTTGATATTAAGATGCAGGGACCATCTAAGTATATAGTATTCAACCTTAGAGGGCTTGATGCATACACTGCCAAACAGGTTTCGGGTGTTGCAGGGGCAGGGAAACCTTCAACTGCCGCAACTCCGGAGGTTCTGCTCGAGGAGGCTGTTCTAAGTCAGATGGATGGCTTTAATGCCGGTCTGATGAGGCACTTTGACGATCTGTTCGACAATGGAAGAGAGGTTAAGGTCCTTGTTAAGGTGTTCGCCAACTGGGGTGATAATCTTGAGAGTGAATTCGATGACGGAGCAGGCACTCGTGAGCTCTCATTTATTATAGAGGATTGGTTTGCAGATAATTGTGTAAAGGGTCGCTTCAACCTCTCCGATGCAACAGAGAATCAGATGAGGCTTGAGCAGGTGCGTATTCCGGTAATGAGACTTCAGGGTGGCAGAGAGAGAGCTGTAGATACAAGGAGTTTTGTGAGTGAATTGCGCAGATATCTTAGCGACAAATGCCAGATTGAGTCCAAGCTCTACTTAAGGGGTCTTGGCGAAGCTTGGCTGATTATGGGTGAAAAATAGAAATATAGAAATAGAAATAAAATTAATAATCGGAAAATAATTTTAAAAATGAAAAAAATACTCACTCTGCTCGTTTTGCTCTTTGCTGTCTATACGGCACAGGCACAGAACACCTTGGGCAAGACTGACGATATCGGCAGAATTGCTCTTGCTGTTATGGTGCCCGATATGGCCGAGAATGTTCCTGCCAGTGCCAAGCAGCTGTTGGAGAATAAGATGATGCAGATTGCCACAATCAATGGTATTGGGGCCGGAGGGGTTGACCCCCGATTTTGTATTGTGCCAATGGTTAACATTATCACAAAGGATATCACCCCAACTGCACCGCCGATGATAGCACTCAATATGGAGATTACATTCTATATAGTGGATGCAATCGGTCAGACGATCTTTACCCAGAGCACAATCAGTGCAAAAGGTGTGGGTCAGACTGAGGATAAGGCCTATATCTCCGGTATTAGAAATGTAAATGTTAGGGCCGGGCAGTTCAAAGGCTTTATTGAGACCGGAAAGGTTAAAATCATTGAGTACTATAACTCTAAGTGCGACGCTATCATAAAGGAGGCGCAGGCCTTGGCGGGGCAGAAGAGGTATGAGGAGGCGCTCTTTAACCTGATGAGTATCCCTGATGTCTGCAGGGAGTGCTACGACAAGAGTATGGATCTATCTACCGATATCTACAAGGAGTATGCGAACTACAAGTGTACACAGTACCTCTCTGCGGCAAGGGCTGCATGGGCAAATATGGATGCCGACCAGGCTGCTGCTAACCTCTCCAAGATCACTCCCGATATGGCCTGCTACAACGATGCTGTAAATCTTACCGACCAAATCACCCGCAAGATGATTGCAGATGGCGCCAATGTTTGGAGCTATAAGATGAAGCGCTATGATGATGCAGTTGAAACAGAGCGTCTTACAATTAGGGCCAAGAGAGACGTGGCTGTTGCCTGGGCATATGCCACCTATTGGGGCAGATATAACTATAACTGGGGGTGGCTATACAATCGTTACAGATATTAGCCATCTGCCCACGAAAAAAACTTAAACTTATGAAAAAGCTTTTACTGATAATGCTTCTTATCCCGGCTATTGTGCTGGGTCAGGAGAGTGTAATTGAAAAGAGCGGATCCCGGCCTAAATGGGTTAATGCTCTTGAGAAGGACTACATTATTGTTGTAGGTACCGGGGCAACCATTGACCTTGCCCGTCAGCAGGGGCTGATGATGATTAAGGAGAGCATTGTGGAGGCGGTTGCAGTAAATGTGCGGACTCAGACAAATATCCGCACAGAGGAGGTTACCAACAGGAGCAGTGTTCTTCTCTTTTTGGAGAGCTTCTCCTCCAACACCACCTCCGAATCTGTCAAAGTCCCTTTCCTCCAGGGTATCTCCCTTGCTCAGGCAGAGGGTTACTACTGGGAGAAGCTAAGGAGCAGAGATGGGACTTTCCGCTACGCCTACCATATAAGATACCCCTTTCCGGTTGTGGATATGAATCGTCTCGCTTTTGAGTTCAAGCTGCGGGACGAAGAGCTCACTGCCAAGCTGGAGCGTCTTACCTCTGAGAATTACTATCCTGCTAGTGTTGAGGAGATTGAATCTCTTATCGGGGAGCTTAGGATTCTGGCAGATTACTTTCCGGACGGGCGTAAAGATCTGGCAAACCTCGCTATCAGACGTTATAACGGGATGCTCTCCTCAATTGAGATTACGGATGCCGGAAGCACTCTTGGCAGTGTAAGGTATGTTTTGAGGCTGGGTCAGAGGACAATAACCACAGTCAAGAAGCCGGTAATCAGGAGTGAGAGTGCCACAATTCTGGGAAGCAATCAGGATAAGGGGGTTTGGACGGTGAAGTATGACCACTCCGATTGTTATGCCGATATGAAGAACAGTGTGGTTGTTCGTTATCGTTTTGGGACCAATAATGTTGAGAAGGTCTTCTATTTCGATATCTCGCAGAGCAAGGTAGATATATTTATGAGTCAGGCTATTGGGTTCCGTAAAGAGCAGATGACAGGGGATCTTGTGGAGAGGTTTGTTGCCGATCTTACAATCTCCTCTAAAACTGATGCCCCTTTTACTGTGATCAAGGTTATTCTTGAGTTCAAGGGGTTACCTCAAATTGTGGTGGATAATATCAACAGGAGCTTCTCGGGCAAAGGTGTTCACTCTCTGGCGCTCAATATAGAGAGGCCTCTCAACTCGGCTGCAAGTTCATCGCTTGGAAAGACTGTTGTTCAGATGAATGGCTTTATTCACTATATAAATAACTCTACCGGCGAGACCGGTACCTACAGAATTTATAATCAATCATATAATACAGATTGGTAAAAATGGTTTTTAATCAAATATAATACTCAACTATTCAATTAAGAGATCTGTTCAAAATTTAAATTAAACCTTTAACACTTAATATTATGAAAAAAATTTCAAAGATTTTAATGACAGTAGCAGTGGTGGCAATGGTTGCCGTTACTCTATCATCATGCGGAGCTCCTAAGGCAGCTGTTGCCGATGAGAAGCTTGTTGAGATGTACTGCAGTGGTCCTCAGTATCTGAGCGATGCAACTGCTCTTCGTTTTACCGCTATCGGCACAAGTATGGATCAGATGACATCTAAGAAGAAGGCTATGAGTGAGGCCCGTGCCGGTCTTGCTTCTCAGATTGAGACAACAGTTAAGAGCGTTATAGATAATTATGTAAAATCCTCTACTCACAACAATAAGGAGGATCTTAGCAATCGCTATGAGGGTCTTACCAGAGAGGTTGTAAGTCAAGTACTTATTGGAACAAGGACAGTTTGTGAGCAGATGACAAGGACCAAGGATGGTAACTACAAGACCTATCTTTGTGTTGAGTTGGGTGGTCCTGAGATTCTTACCTCTATTAACAACAGGTTCTCAAGGGATGAGTTTCTTAAGGTAGATTATGACTATGAGAAGTTCAAAAAGACCTTTGAGGAGGAGATGAGTAAACTGGGTAACAGATAGCCTCACTCTATGCCGGTAAATGCGGCATACAAATTCTTGGGGTATGCGTAACTATGCTAACTTCTTACTTTGGTCTCTCTTGTCTGTGCTGATATCTGTTTTTACAGCTTTCGGGCAGACGGGGGGGCCTTTGCCTTATACGGTTAAATCTCTGCTACCAAAGGAGTTCTGCTCTCCGTTAGATGGTGACAATGGTGTTGTTATAGGAATCTCAAATCCCGGGCGGGACTCTGTTACGGGACGTGAGGAGGCTCTAATGAGGGCATATATTGTTGCCTCTCTCCGTGAGAGGGTGGAGGTGAGCATGGTTTCCGACTTCTTTACCTCTGCCGGGGAGAGTTCTCTCTCTCCGGTTTCTCGTTATGAGGAGATGTATAGTATTGTATCTGTGATATCTGCAGGTATATCTCTAAGGCCTCTCTATACTTTCATACTCTCGAGTGGCGAGACTGTGCTCTTTGCGCGCGTTGTTAAGGATGCTGCTAAGAGGGACTCTTCAAAGGCCTCGTCTAAGACTCTCCACAGATTTGAGTGCTCTCTCTACCATATTGAGAACACTCTTGAGAGGGGGCAGCATATCTATAAGAGCTCATATCGTTTCTACCCTCAAAAGGGTGTCAAATCTAAGATTGGCAGGGAGAGTTTTGAGCTCTATTCATTCAACAACTTGTGGTTTACCGTCTCCGGAGAGTTTAACGGCAATATATCTGCAAGAGAGAACGCTAAGTACTTCTACACTCCGGAGAGAGGTTCTCTAAACGAAATGGCGGCTCCTGATGGCTCTATTGGTGTCTCTATGGTTGAGGGGCTTTGGCCTGCCTACATTTCGGCTTTGCTGTGGCAGATTGCTGGTGTTCTCGATTATGGGAACCCCTCTGTCAGCCGGGTTACTGATTCCCACAGTAAGAGTATTCGCAATCTAAACAGGAGTGCAGAGTCCAATATTGTAAGGGCAGAGCTCTTGAGGCTGATCCCTTATCGGGAGAGGCTCTATCCTGTTGTTAAAATCGATCAACTTAATCCAGGGGAAAAATGAAAAAGTTATTTTTATTGCTTCTGACCCTCTTTTCGCTATGCTCTACCGGATATCTGCTTAATGCTCAGACTTATGAGGAGTATAGAAGGAGAGAGATGGAGGGTTTCAGAAAATTTGTTGAGCAGGAGGAGGCCATTATCGCAAAGATGGCCGATGAGATAAATATCTACATAAAGAGGCAGGACAGGGATTACAGGGATTATCTTGCAAAGGAGTGGCAAGCCTATAGTGCGTTTGTGGCCAATGTGGCTCCCCGGCGTCCTAAGCCTAAAGAGATGCCTTCGATCGGGAGTACAGCTGCGACGCCCAAAAGTACAGCTGCGACGCCCAAAAGTGCTGCCATTGCTCCCTCAATATCTGTTTCTGCTGTTTACGGTGATAGGGTGCCATCTCTTAATCTGCCTGTCGCTCTACAGGTCGACCGCACAGGTGATCGTGCAGCTGATCGTGCAGGAGATCGTGCAACGCTCAGGGTCAACTACTACGGAGTGCCTCTCTACCTCTCTTACGACCCGGCCTTTGCGGTTAATGTTTTTCGTGCAGATAGTGAGGGTGCTATAGCCTCCTATTGGGAGAGGGTAAGCTCTTCTCGCTACTCATCTCTTGTAGATCAGCTTGTTTCTCACAGGGTTGATATGAATCTGAATGATTTTGCTTACTATCTGCTTGTAAAGCGGGTTGCTGAGGGTTTGTATCCGGGGAGTAGTAATGGTGCGTTGCTTGCAACCTGGTTCCTTATGGTTCGTTCCGGTTTCGGGGCGAGGGTGGGGATTAACGGTTCTGGCGAACTTCTGCTTATGCTTCCATCTTTTAACACTGTTTACGGTCTCAATTTTCTGAAGGAGGGTGACAGGTTTATGTATATTGTTTCGGGTGGCGAAGGGCGTAGCATCAGTACCTACGACTCTGATTATGTCAATGCGGGTAAGTGTCTCGATTTCAACATCTACTCTCCTATGAATCTGGGTGGCAGAGTTAGTGTGAAGAGTCTTGAGTTGGATTATAAAAATAAGAGGTACAATATTTTGGTCAATTACGACCAGGCTCTTGTAGATCTTTACAAAGAGTATCCTCAGCTTGAGATGGGTGTCTACTTTAACGCTGCTCTCTCGCTGCAGGCGAAGGAGTCTATTGCGGCTTCGCTTCTGCCTATTGTCTCTGAGATGAATGAGCGTGAGGCTGTTGAGTTTCTGCTCTCGTTTGCTCAAAACTCATTTAAGTATAAAACTGATATTGACCAGTTTGGCTATGAGAAATTCTTCTTTGCAGAGGAGATATTCCACTATCCCTACTCCGATTGTGAGGACAGGGCTGTCTTTTTCTCTTATATTGTGAGGGATCTGCTTGGTCTGGACGTTATCGGGGTTGAGTTTCCGGAGCATATGGCTACCGGGGTGAGTTTGTCGGAGGTGGTGCCTGGGGATTATCTGAGTTTCAATAATCGTCGTTATGTTATTGCTGATCCTACCTATCTGGGGGCTCCTGTGGGGAGTGCGATGCCTCAGTTTCGTGATAGCTCTCCTACAGTTATTCCTATTGAGAACAGGAGGGGTATGGGTGAGAGGGAGGAGAAGATCTGGAGTTTGGCTCGGGAGAGCGGCTGTTTTCCGGGGAGTAATCTTAGAAATCATCTCGCTTTGAGTGATGGCTCATCTGTCTTAACGGGCTATTATACAGGGAGTGCCAGCTTTGGGGGGAGAGCTTTGCCTGCTGCCGGATCTCTCAATAGAGGGTTTATCGGGAGGATAAATTATGGGAGTGCTGTGTGGGTTTTGCCTATGCACTCAAATGGGAATAGTGTCGGAATTTCTGTTGCGGGGGGTCTTAATGACGATATCTATGTTGCCGGCTCTTTCCGGGGCAATCTTACTCTTGGTAGCTCCTCAATAAACTCTGCTCCGGGTAGTCAGGATGCTTTTGTTGCTTGTATAAACAGGGGTGGTGTAGTCAGATGGATTACCAAACTGAATCTCGATACAATTCCGGGTAGTGCTCCGGTGGCTTTCAGTGCTGTTTTTAGTGCCAACGGTGTTAAGCTCGATATGACTAAAACTATTGCTCCTGCTCAGTTTAAGGGTTATGGTCTCTTTTCGGGTAATGATGGCAAAATTGTCTATAACGGTATTGTAAACCGTCTCTTCTCATCTACTCCCGAGGTTGCAATTGCATCTTATGCAAGTATTGCTGCCTCTCCCGAGTTGCTAAAAAAGGAGACCGATGCGTTGGTTTTGGACAATACCGACAAGGGGATTGCCGGGCTCTTTGCTGCTATCCTGCTTGTCAAGAATATGGGTGCGACTCTATCGGGGAGTGATGCACGTGCTACGCTCGACAGATACAACCCTGCTTTTAAAAAGAGCTGCCCAAATCTCTATAAAAACCTTGGAATGATCAACTTTGTTAAGAACAGCAATGGGATTATCTCCATACAGACTCAAAATGGGAAGGATATCTATTTCGATCAGATAAGGGTTAAGAACAACGCCAACATCAACATAGTTCCAAAATCTACCGGCGATCTCTCGGTTGAGGTCCTCTCCGGCGTTCTGGTGGGAAAGATGGTCGTTTGGTTCAAACTAAACAGCGTCTTGCTAAACAAGAAAAATGGCGACATGCTCTTCGACTACGACAAAGACAACTCCACCGCTAAAATCAACATGACAAAAGATATCTTGTTGTAGGGGGAGGGAGACCTTGGCAAGGGTTGTGGACCTGACCTTGGCAAGGGTTGTGGAAACCCTTGCCAAAGTCCACAACCCTTGCCAAGGTTAAGGCATTGGAACTCCGTTGTACCATTTATCCCAGATGGTTTTGAAGGTGCCGTCGGCTCTCATTGCGTCGAGGTTGTTTTGCCATTTCTGGATAACTGATGCAGGGGTATTGAGTGAGAAGGCGATGGATACTTTATCGTTCATCACCTCTATATGTTCAGTTATTGCAGATGAGGCAATTCCGGCATTATTGGCCATCCACTTAACCTTGGTATCTGCAATCAGAAGTGCTTGCACCTCTCCTTTAATAAGTTGGTCGAAGGCTTCAATTGGTGTTAATGCTGTAACAACTACATTATTGAAGTTATTATCTCTAAGATAGTCATGTGTATACCAACCCTTAACAGTACCGATAGAGGTAAGTGCTTTTGCCTGGGCAACATTTTCAATCTTAATTCCGGAATTGGTAAGTGTATAGAAACATGTCCTCAATGAGGCTATAGGACCAACCCATTGAAACATATTTTCGCGTTCCGGTGTTCTTGCCAAAGAGTATAACGCCGTGTTTGGCAGATACTGTACTGTAGCATAACAGTCTGTCCATGTGGATATATTGATTTTATTAACAAATCCATTACGGCGTTGAATCTCGTTTACAATTTCGGTAGATGAACCTTCAATTTTGAGGGATACTCCTGAGCCGGAAAAATAGTTGTATGGGGGAGCCACCTCTGTAAATATCTGAATTGTCCCCGGAATATACTGAGATGTTATTGTGGCAAAATAATTTTGCATAATTTTAAGAGTATTATTACTCTCAATCATCTTATTAATATTGGCCTGACATTTTTCTACAAATGAATCTTCTATATCCTTAGAGAAGGCTATATAGTAAAAAACTGTATGATACCGAGTTACTGCTTCTATCTCCTGCTGATAGTAGCCGGATGGAAGAATTTTAATTAAGTGATAAATATCGCTTGCAATTGATACTACCACATCGTTCTTAAGTGCATTGAGAGCTTCGTCATAACTGTTGAAATAGATCAGGTTTGTAAAACCTAACTCCTCTAAAATGGTTGTCTCAAGCCAATTCCTGACAACAGCAATGGATTGGATAGATTTTGAAGCCTCAATGTTATTTATAACTCCTAAACCATATTTTTTCTTTGCAAAGATGTAGTAAATCCCCTGGCTTGTGGGCCCTGCCCATTTGAAAAGATCTTTGCGTGCTGCAGAGTAGCCCACTGTAAGGTGTGCACGTCTTGGTCCCTTTAGGGTTGCAGAATAGGAATCGTCCCAGGAATTGGACAAATTCACATTAACTTTCATGCCGGCATCCTCTATAGCTTTGGTGGCAATATCGACATCGTAACCTACAATTTTTCCGCTCTCCATAAAGCAGTTAGGTGTGAATTCTATACAAGAGAGATCAATTGTACGATCATCTATCTGATCCTTAACGCAACCATAGTTCGCTATAAGGGAAATTCCAAGCATCATAAATGCAAGGAACCATTTTTTAGTCCTGTTTTTCATTGTATTTTAGGTATTTGGAATTACTCCAAATATAAATGGTAACCTTGGCAAGGGTTGTGGACAATGTCCACAACCCTTGCCAAGGTCTCCCCTACCAGCTGAATTTTAGTCGTAGGAAGAGGTTGCGGCCGGGTTCGATGCTGATATTGCCGCGGTTAGTTGATAGGTGGTTGGTGTAGCGGGTGTCGGTGATGTTGTCGATTCCGGCGAAGAGTTGCACTCGGGTGGTGCCTAACTTTAATTCGTTGGTATTGACTGCCAGATCGAGTCGGCAATAACCTGCTGTCTCGCTCTCTGCTGTAGTAATTTTATCCTGCTTGGCTGCTGCAGTTAACATCAGCTCAACTGCACCCAATCTGTTGTTGGAGTATCTCACCCCCAATCCGCCGTTAAGAGGGGGAATCATCGGCAAGTTGGCATCCTCTCCAAGATCCTTTCCGCGGACATACGCCCCCGAGAACATCGCCACCCAGTTACGGTAAAAGTTATAGTCCATCATAAAATCGAAGCCGTAAAGCAGTGCCTTGCTAATATTGGAGTTGATAAAAGCAGGGAGAGTTTGGGGTTGAGATGTTGAGGTGAGTGTGTAGGTAAACTCGCCCGGAGTCTCGGCAATCATATCTGTAATGCTATTTACAAAGAGCCCGACAACAAAAGTTAGATTTTTTTCCAAATTCTTATCCCCATATCTGCAGAGTAGCCCCTCTCCGGCATCAACGCAGGATTCCCCAGCCGGACATAGCTCCCCAGATCTATATACTTGAACCGCTCCTCAAGCGAAGGTGCCCTAAAAGAGCGAGCCACATTAAGAGTTAAATCTGTAGTGGAGTTCATCCTGTACAGCAAACCCATATTAGCACTCCAGGAAACACTCTGCTCACGCCCCTTTTCGAATGTAACCCTCTGGGTAGCAGGCGCATCATTACGCACTCCATTAACAATCATATAATCAACATCAACCCCCCTCTCATTAGTAATCTGCACACCATCTACACGCCCCCCGACAATTAGGGTCAGACCCCCATTTGTAAGTCCCTTATTTACAAGGGTGGTTTCATTTTGGATAAAGATTCCGGCGTTGTTTGACCGGGATTGGGGGATGGGGGTTTCGCCGCGAACTATGTTGTTGGTGACCAGGGTTGTGCCTGCGGGGTTGATCACCTGTACGGTTATGAATCTTTCGCGGCTGGTTGTCAGCTTGCGTCCCCAGATATCTGCCCCGAATATTGTGGTGTTGTTATGGTTCAGTTTTAGTGTTCCCTGCAGTTGCACTCCGTTTGTGAGGTGCTCTCCGGTTGGGGTCATCAGAGTGGGAGATGTTCGCTGGGTATTTCCGTTTGGTAGTGTCGCCTGAACCACTGTGTTTGGGATAAGTGATACGTTCCGGTCTATATAGTGGTTAAAGTAGCTCAATTTGAGAGAGGTGAGCATTTCTGACAGATCTGTTATCTCATAACTTGCAGCAAAGAGATCTCTTGAGATATTTGTGTAGGTCGCCTCGGCAGTCGTCGGAAAGGCGTCGCCTCCGGGTATCCCCACATCGCTGGAGCGGTTGCGCTGATACTGAATCTTAAATAGATGGTTAGGCAGTGGCTTTACTCCAACGCTGGTTCTGAAATTGTTGGTTGTAAATCCGCTGTTTGCCAATCTCCCCGCGGGTGTGCGGATATCTTGGGCATTGGCATAGGAGCCGCTTAGACTCAGATACCACTTTTGGGAGCCGGTATTTACGGATGTGTAGCCGGAGAAGAGGCTGTTTGCAGATGCAAAGCCGGAGATTACGCTGCCGGAGAGATAGGGTTTATCTGCAAAGTATCCCCCTTTGGTGATAATATTTACTATCCCTCCCATCGCGCCGGTTCCGTAGAGCGACGACTGTGCGCCCTTGATTACCTCCACTCGCTCCACATCGTTCACATCTATCATACTTAGCGATGCAGTGAGATCGGTAGCTGTCTCGACCCTGTTGCCATCTATAAGCGTGACCAGGCGGCTCTCCCCCAGCCCACGAATATTGATGCTTGTTGCCCAGACACCATCCCCACCCATAGAGATACCCGGCTGATTGTTAAGCACATTAGACAATGTAATTGAAGAGTGCTTCTGGTAAACAGCAGCCGTCACAACATTTACAGAGGCCGGCAGATCCTTCATCCTTCTATCCGACCGTAAAACAGACACCACCACTTCGCCCAGCGAAACAGTATCTAACCTTGGCAAGGGTTGTGGACTCTGCGCAGATATCACAGGCAGAATTGCGACCATAAAGATGGCCGTCATTAGGGAGGTTTTTGATTTAATCATTTTTATCTACTCTTTAAAAGCACCGATTTAACCTGGATTCCTTTTAAACGCCCAAGCTGGCCTGTAAGGGAACCAATTTCGTCCG
>CAZCXB010000029.1:0-13857 GCA_964502485.1 uncultured Muribaculaceae bacterium
CGTCAAAGAACTAACCGTTTTTTCTCAAACGGGCTGCAAAGGTAGCCACTTTTTTTTAACCTCCAAATTTTTTCCGTCAATTTTGTAAAATAACCAAAACCCCACCTAAACACAAGGTCAGAAATACAATTTTATTATCTTAGCCAAAATTTAATCGGATATATGAATATGAGAAATGTCACAACTGCTATTTTGAAAAGAGTATTGGCGATCACTCTGCTCTTTACCCTCTCCGTAAAAAGCGGAGATGGCTGTACAAACCTGATGATAACACGCGGAGCATCGGCAGACGGATGGTCAATGGTAAGTTACTCTGCAGATTCCCATACCAGATACGGAGTGCTTGTTCACTATCCGGCAAAGAGCTATCCAAAGGGGAGTATGGTAAAAATCTATGAGTGGGGTAAAGACAGATATCTTGGAGAGATACCTCAGGTAGAGAGAACATACTCTGTTATAGGCAATATGAATGAGCATCAACTTTTAATTGGCGAATCCACTTGGGGAGGAGTAAAGAGTCAGTTTGATCCTGAGGGTATTCTGGACTACGGATCACTGATGTATTTGGCACTCCAGAGATGCAAAACAGCAAGGGAGGCAATTAAATTGATGACAGATCTGGCAAACCGTTACGGCTACGCCTCAACAGGGGAGTCAATATCAATTGCAGACAAAAATGAGGTTTGGTTTCTTGAGATTATTGGGAAAGCACCTAAGAAGATTGATGGAGTTAATGTAAACAAAGGGGTTGTCTGGGTTGCTGCCAGACTTCCGGACGGAACAATATCTGCACATGCAAACCAGGCAAGAATAACAAAATTCCCGTTAAACGATCCCGATAATTATCTCTATGCACCTGATGTAATCTCTCATGCAAGAGAGCAGGGTCTCTTCAAGGGCAAAGATAGTGATTTCAGCTTTGCAGATGCATACGGACCTGCAGATGCATCCACTATAAGAGGATGTGATGCAAGAGTTTGGAGTTTTTTCAACAAGTTTGCCGATGAGGATATGCAACCGTACCTTGAATATGCAATGGGAGATGTAACCAAAAAAAGGATGCCACTTTATGTTACCCCAAATAGAAAACTTTCTGTAAAGGATGTTGCTGATATGATGAGAGATCACTACCAGGGGACAGCAATGGATATGACAAAGGATATTGGAGCAGGTGGCAATGCACTTCCATACAGATGGAGACCAATGAACTTTGAAGTTGACGGCAAAAGCTATCTAAATGAAAGAGCTATTGCGACACAACAGACAGGGTTTTGGTTTGTGGGACAGAGCAGAGCTGATATCCCTGATGAGATTGGGGGAGTATTCTGGTTTGGTGTTGATGACGCAGCAACATCGCCTCTTACCCCGGTTTATACATCATCCACTGCAATCTCAGCACACTACGCCTTAGGAAACGGATCTATGCTTGAGTATTCACCCAAATCGATGTTCTGGCTTACAAATAGGATTGCACAATTTGCTTATCTAAGGTATAATCACATAGGAGCAGAGGTAAGATCTGTAATAGACGATCACGAAAATGCCCGTATTGCAGAGGTGAGGGCCATAGATAAAACGGCAATGATCCTTCTTAAGGATAATCCTGAATTTGTCCGGGAATTTATAACCAACTATTCGGTAAACACTGCCAACTCTCTATTTGAAAAATGGAAAAAGCTGGATGAGTACCTTTTGGTAAAATATATTGACGGCAACACCAAAAGACAGAATCCCGACGGCACGTTTATGAATAACGGCCACTCTCCCGTAATTCCGCCGGCACCGGAGTTTCCGGGGTATACAGATCTGTGGAAGAGAGCTGTAAAAGAGAGCACAGGCTGCAGACTTACACTATAATTTTTTTTAAGATTTAGGGAGCTGATTTAAAATAGAGAGAAATAATAGTAAAATCTTTTACTATTATTATAAAATAAATTATATTTGCGAAAGCTCCGGAGTATAGTAACCGGACAAAACGGGAAAACTAAGAACTAAACTAAATATGAAAAAATTCTTTGAACAATTCAAAAACGAAGATTGGATTGCAACATTTATTGGAGCTATTCTCATTCTGCTTGTGATTTTTGTCCCCTCGCTTGGGAAGGTTAAGTACCAGTTCCCCGAAGGTTATCCTGACTGGATGGCAAAAGTACCGTTTGAGGTTACTAAGTTTATTTTTATTGCCGGACTAAGTGCTATTGGTTTAAAGATTTTAGGGGTAAAATTGAGATGGTTTCCACTCTCTTTCCTCTTTATTTACGGCGTCTCTTTTCTTGCTCAGTACATCAGCGGATTGTCGTTTATTAAAAGCACCGGATTTGAGGCAGTTTTCTTCTCGGTTGCTGTTGGTCTTTTAATAAGAAATACAATCGGTCTGCCTAAATGGATGGCAGCTGCAGTCAGAAGTGAGTTTTATATTAAGGCTGGTCTTGTTATAATGGGGACATCCATCGTTTTCGGTGAGATTATGAAAGCCGGATCGTACGGAATGATTCAAGCAATTGTTGTTGTAATTACAGTTTGGTACTTTTCGTTCTGGCTTGCAAGGAAGATGGGTGTAGATAAAGAGATGGCTGTTATGCTGTCGAGCGCAGTCTCTATTTGCGGCGTATCTGCAGCAATTGCATCCTGCGGAGCAATCAAGGGTGATGGAAAAAAACTCTCATTTGTTGTATCCCTTGTCTTGGTAGTTGCTGTACCGATGATGTATATAATGCCTTATCTATCACAATTATTGGGACTTAGTCAGGAAGTTGCCGGTGCATGGCTTGGAGGTACAATTGATACCACAGGTGCTGTAGTTGCAGCAGGGAAGTTCCTTGGAGAGATAGCAGAATCACAGAGTGTAATTATTAAGTCATCTCAGAATGTCCTTCTTGGCGTAGCAGCTTTTGCGATATCAATTTACTGGTCATTCAAGGGAACCAATACAGACATAAAACCATCTGCCTCTATTCTTTGGGAGAGATTTCCAAAATTTGTACTTGGCTTTATACTTGCATCTGTTGTTTTTAGCTTCTTCCTGGAGCCATCCACTGCTAAATCACTTGGTGGCTCTGCCAAAGCGTTGAGGGAAACCCTCTTCTCTGTTGCTTTTGTCTCTATTGGATTGGAGACTGACTTCAGAAAAATCTTTACCAAAGAGAATAATAAATATACAGCAACATTCCTTATAGCTCAGCTTTTCAATATTATTGTCACTTTGATAATTGCCTTCTTACTATTTGGGAAGTATGAATTCTCCTTTGGATTTTAAAGCTACTCAAAAAGAAGTAAAGCCCTATCCATTTTAGATTTAATCTCACTATTAGACAAATTGCCTATACTCCCTTTATGAGTGTGGGCAATTTCTCCTTTAGTTTTGAACTCTCCACTATTGACCTCTTCACCAACCTCTCTGTAGGCATCTCTAAAAGGGGTACCGGCAAGAACCCTTCTGTTTACCTCCTCTACAGTAAACAGATAGTCATATTTTTTATCTGAGAGGATACTCTCATTGACCTTTATGTTATTTAACATTAAATGGGTCATAGCCAATATCTCGTGCAAAGAGTCGAGAGCCGGAAATAGCACCTCTTTAAGAAGCTGAAAATCTCTGTGGTAACCATGAGGAAGATTTCCGATAATCATAGATACCTCATTTGGAAGTGCTTGTGCCATATTACATCTGCCACGGATAATCTCCCAGACATCAGGATTCTTTTTGTGTGGCATTATACTCGATCCTGTTGTCAGCTCGTCAGGAAAAGAGATAAAACCGAAATTTCCGCACATATAGATAATTGCATCTGTAGCTAACTTATTGATAGTTGAGGCAACCGAAGATATGGCCTGAGCGAGTGCCTTTTCACTCTTGCCTCGGCTTAACTGAGCTGCAACAGAGTTGTAATTCATTGTACCAAAACCCAGATCCTTTGTTGTCATCTCTCGATCAAGAGGGAATGAGCTCCCATAACCGGCAGCCGACCCCAGAGGATTTTGATCTGCAACTCTCCAGGCTGCATTGAGCATATAAATATCGTCTATAAGTGACTCTGCATAAGCCCCGAACCAGAGACCAAAAGAGGATGGCATTGCAATCTGCCAGTGGGTATACCCCGGCATCAACACCCCCTTATACCTCTCGCTAAGCATCTGAAGAAGTTCAAACAGTGCAACAATCTCATCTTTAATAACACTAATCTCCCACTTTAAATAGAGCTTAATATCTGTCAGAACCTGATCATTTCTTGATCTTCCGCTATGAATTTTTTTTCCGATATCTCCAACCCTTCTGGTTAGGGTCAGCTCAATCTGAGAGTGAATATCCTCAACTCCCTCCTCAAGAGAGAATTCACCACTCTCTATCTCCTTCTCAATTATCTTAAGCTGGGCGGTTAGAGTCTTTAACTCATCTGCAGTGATAAGTGAAATGCTCTCCAACATCTTTATATGAGCAAGAGAGCCCAAAACATCAAAAGGTGCAAGTCGCAGATCCAGCTCTCTGTCCCTACCCACCGTAAACCTCTCAACTAAGGCATCCGCCTTAAGACCTTTGCTCCACAATGTGCTCATATTTATAATTTTAAATTTTTCATTATCTCTATATAACCATCAATCCCACTCGCAATCTCATCAAATGTGATATACTCGTCTGCCCTGTGAGATCTTGAAGAGTCCCCCGGGCCCATCTTTATGGCAGGGAGTGAGAGTCTCATCCAGTCAGATGTAGTAGGAGATACATATGTCTCTATTTTACAACATTCAACTGCCTTTAATAGAGGATGTCCGGCAGGGAGAGAGGAGGATCTGTTAAGAAGATTTCTCGCCTTTATCTCACTCTTTACCTGAGATTGTAACTCATTAACAATCTCTAAATTATCGTACATATCTGTTGGTCTTATATCAACCACAAATCTGCATAGATCGGGTATAACATTATGTTGAGAACCTGCCTCAATCTGCGTAACGGTCAGCTTAACACTTCCCATAATTGGGGAGACTTTTTCAAACATGTGACCTTGTAATTTGCGAATATCTTCAATTGCGATGTCAATTGCATTCACCCCCTCCTCTCTTGCTGCATGG
Organism: uncultured Muribaculaceae bacterium; assembly: GCA_964502485.1. Taxonomy (GTDB): domain Bacteria; phylum Bacteroidota; class Bacteroidia; order Bacteroidales; family UBA932; genus Bact-08. The sequence goes on from CAZCXB010000029.1 coordinate 5,068, forward strand.
CCACTTACTCCTTTTGCTATACAATCCAGAACAAGAAGACCTCTCTCTGCAACTGCTGCTTTCATCTGAGTTGGTTCTCCCACGATTGCTGCATCTACTCTCCCCACTTCACCTAAAGCTAGAGAGATCCCGTTAACTCCAGAGTTCTCCTCCTCTGCAGATAGTAGCAGCATAAGATTGTACGGCAACACTACTCTACTCTCCTTAATAGTGAGAAATGCTTCAATAAGTGAGACAACAGCACCACCGGCATCATTGCTCCCAAGCCCGGCCACCCTATCCGAGAGAAGAGGGGGTATAAATGGATCAAAGGAGTAACCCGATGAGGGTCTGACTGTATCTATATGTGAATTAAGCATTAGAACCGGAGCATCGGCGGGGGCAGAGTTGTAGCGTGCAATTATATTGTTTTTAACCCTTTGCACCGCAACACCCCTCTTTTCGAGATACTCTGTTAGATAAAGTGAACAGGCATCCTCTGCCCCGGAGAAAGAGGGAACAGATACAATATCTCTCAGAAGGTTTATTGCTGATTGACATATATTGTTCTCATATCCGGGATTGGTTTGAGGCATAGTGTATATACTTTATAAAAAGCTACTTAAGAACTGTCCCGATATCATTACCCAGGTTAGAAGCATGCTTAATAAAGACTTCGGAAACTCCGTTATCTATAGCATAAAAGGCGTTGTCCATTTTTGGTATCATACCCTCTCTTACAACCTTAGATGCTTTAAGTGATTTGTAAGCAACTTTTGTTATAAGTGGAATAACAGACTGAGGATCATCAGGGTTTGATAAGACACCCTGCTTTTCGAAGCAGTAGATTAACTTAGTATAGTAATCTTTTGACATTGCAATTGCAATCGAGGATGCCATGGTATCAGCATTTGTGTTAAGTAGAGAGCCGTCTCTATCATGAGTAATCGCACAAAAAACAGGTGTAATTCCTCTTCCCAGCATACTTATCAGAAGTCCTGTGTTAATTTGATCAGGATCTACATCCCCTACATAACCAAAATCAACCGGTACAGGAGATCTTCTGACTGCCGGAACACAATCTCCGTCAGCTCCGGATAACCCAATGGAATTACAACCTATCTTTTGCAGTTTAGCAACAATACTCTTATTTATCCATCCCGCATATACCATTGAGACCATCTTTAACGTCTCCAGATCGGTAATTCTCCTTCCATTATGCATCAATGTCTCTATTCCAAGCTTAGACGCCATCTCACTTGCCATAACACCTCCGCCATGTATCAGAATTTTTGGACCATCTATCTTTATAAACTTACCGAGAAAAATATCAAGATCGTCGGCCTGATCAATAATATTTCCTCCAATTTTTATTACGGTCAAAGTCTTCATTTTCCTGTTATTTATTCTGTTTATAAGATACTTATCTATAGAGCCCTTAACATCTCTCTTATTACAACCTGTGCAGATACTACTCTGTTGGCAGCCTGAGGAACAACAATAGAGTTTACCCCCTCTATAACATCATCCGATACTATCATATTGCGTCTAACAGGAAGGCAGTGCATAAATTTTGCATTCCGAGTCAGTTGCATCTTCTCATTATCTACCATCCAGCTTCTGTCAAGATTTAATATCTGACCATATGTATCATCATTAAATGATGACCAATTCTTTGCATAGATAAAATCTGCATCTTTATATGCTCTCTCTTTATCGTACTCGATAATTGCATTGCCTGTAAAATCCCCTGAGAGCTCATAACCATGAGGATGGGTTATAACGAATTCATAATCCATCTTGTTCATCCACTCTGCAAAAGAGTTAGCTACCGCCTGTGGCAAAGCTTTTGGATGAGGAGCCCAGGTAAGAACCACCTTGGGACGTCTAACTGACTTGTACTCCTCAATAGTGATAAGGTCTGCAAAACTTTGTAAGGGGTGCCTTGTTGCAGCTTCCATACTAAAAACAGGCCTTCCCGAATATTGAATAAACTGATTTATAACTGTTTCGTTGTAATCGTCCCTTTTATCTGCAAGTGAAGCAAACGCCCTTACCCCGATAATATCGCAGTATGAACCCATTACCGGAATAGCTTCAAGAATATGCTCCGGTTTATCGCCATCCATGATAACACCTCTCTCTGTCTCCAGCTTCCAAGCACCCTGATTAATATCTAAGACAATAACATTCATTCCAAGGTTCATTGCCGCTTTTTGAGTGCTAAGCCTTGTTCTAAGGCTCGAATTAAAAAATATCATCAGCAGAGTTTTGTCTCTACCAAGATATGAGTCTTTATAAGGATTCAACTTAACCTCCGCTGCCATTTCAAGTGCTTTTCCAAGATGGCCGATATCCTCTACCGATGTAAATTTTTTCATACTATTTTGACTCAAGGATGTTAATAATACATTTTTCAAATCTTGCCGTAAAATCTGATATCTCACTCTCAGACACAGTCAGTGGAGGCAGTAGACGGATTATGTTACTCTTTGCCCCACCGGTAAATACCCTCTCATTAAAGAGAAGCATATCCCTTACCTTAATAAAATCAGCTGTCACTTCAACTCCAATCATCAGCCCCTCTCCTCTTATATCGGAGATAACACCTCTTGAGTATTTAGAGACTATTCTGTTAATCTCTGACTTTAACTGCTCACCACGCGCAAGTGCCTTTTCAATAAGGCTCTCCTCTTCTATAATTTTAAGCACTGCAATTGCTGCGGCACATGCAAGATGGCTCCCACCAAATGTACTTCCGAGCATACCGGACACCGCCCGTATATCAGGTGAAATTAGTGTGCCTCCAATAGGAAATCCATTTCCCATACCCTTTGCCGTAGTAATTATATCTGCCTCAATACCGGAGTGTTGATGAGCAAAAAACCTCCCGGTTCTTCCATAACCACTCTGCACCTCATCCAGAATAAGGATTACCCCCAACTCCTTTGTAAGAGCCCTTAAAGCTTGCAAAAAATCTTTATCCGGAGTATATATCCCGGCAACTCCCTGAATACCTTCTATTATAACGGCAGCGTAATCCCCACCGGACAACTCTTTTTTTACCCCTTCAATATCATTCAGACTTACAAATGCGACCTGATGAGATGAGTTGAAAGGGCTTATAATAGAGGGGATATCTGTTACCGAAACTGCACCTGATGTGCGGCCGTGGAATGCCCCTTTAAATGCTAAAACCTTTGATTTCCCTGTGTGAAATGATGCCAATTTGAGTGCATTTTCGTTAGCCTCTGCACCGGAATTTGATAGAAACAGAGAGTACTCTGTATATCCGCTGACCCTCCCAAGTCTTTGCGCAAGCTCTGTTTGTAAAGAGTTTAAAACAGAGTTCGAATAGAACGAAAGCTTCTCAAGCTGGCTTGTTATTGTCATATTATAGACCGGATGAGAGTGACCAACCGAGATAACTGCATGACCTCCGTAAAAATCAAGATACTCATTACCATCAATATCCCAAACTTTACACCCTTTGGCTCTTACCGGCTCAATCGGCCACAATTTATATACATCAAATGTCTTCATAAATTCAGTTAAAAAGCACTCCCTTTAAGTTTTAGTCCGCAATCCTCTTGCAGGGAGAACATAATATTCATATTTTGGACTGCCTGCCCCGATGCGCCTTTGAGAAGATTGTCAATTATTGAGGTTATATGCCAGTATCCGTTGTGTTTCTCTATATGGATCAAAGCTTTATTTGTATTAGTCACCTCTTTTAACGAGATACTCTCATCTGACATCTTTACAAACGGAGATGATGAGTAGAAATCTTCGTACATAGAGCAGATCTCTTCCAAACCAAGATTGTCCGAACTTTTTGTATAGATGCTTGCAAAAATTCCACGTGTAAAATCACCTCTCATAGGAACAAAATTTATCTCTGGTGTTCCCTCTTTGCACCTCTCATTGAGTATCTTCTTTATCTCTCCCAGATGTTGATGGCTAAAAGGCTTATATACCGATATATTAGAATCTCTGTAACTAAAATGGGTACTCTCCGAAAGTGACTTCCCTGCTCCTGTTGATCCAGTAATTGCATGAATATGAATATCCTGTAATAACTCACCACTAATTGATAGCGGTAAGAGAGCCAACAGAATAGCTGTAGCGAAACAGCCTGGATTGGCAATATATAGAGCATCCTTTATCTGTGTCCTGTTTAACTCACACATACCATAAACAAAAGAGGATCCGCGGTATTCGCTATTTAGACGAAAGTCATTACCTAAATCAATTACTTTGCACCCTGCAGGAAGATTCAGCTGGTTCAAATAACTTTGAGAGAGACCATGTCCAAGAGTAAGAAAGAGGACATCCGGATAAATAACGCCTTTAGGAGAGTTAAGATCGGATGAGAATCTAAGATTAGTATCTCCCGTAAGATCTCTGTGAACAGATGATACCCTCTCACCGGCGAGAGAGCTGCTTAATACAGCTACAATCTCTACCTGAGGATGGTATATCAATATTCTCAGAAGCTCTCCGGCTGTATAGCCCGTTCCTCCTGCAATTGCTGCTTTAATCTTCATTATGTACCGAATAATAGATTTTTAAAGGGTTCGCAAGAACTTTTGTAAATCCGATGACATCATCTCCGGTGAAAGATTTGTTGCTCTCTCCATACTCTCCGAATTTGCTGCTCATAAGATCGTATCGGGAGTTGCACCCAAGAACCGAGAAGTGGTAAGGTCTGAGCTCTATCTCAACACTTCCTGTAACATATTTCTGGGTATCATCCATAAATACCTCAATATTTCTCATAAGAGGATCCAAATACTGAGCCTCATGCATAAGTTGTCCATACCATCCGGCAAGCTGATCTTTCCAATAGAGCTGTCCCTTTGTTAGGACGTGTTTCTCAAGAAGATGGTGAGCCTTTATCAGAATTAAAGGTGCAGGCGCTTCAAATCCCACTCTACCTTTGATGCCTATTATTGTATCTCCGACGTGTATATCTCTTCCTATTCCGAATCTGCTGCCTGTTTCATTGATCTGCCTTATTATCTCTACCGGATTACTCTTGACTCCATTAAGTGCTACCGGCTCTCCCTGCTCGAAATCAACAGTTATTCTTAATGGCACATCTGTAGTTATCTTTGATGGGTATGCCTCCTCCGGAAGTACTCCTGATGACGAGAGAGTCTCTACGCCTCCCACACTTGTCCCCCACAATCCTTGATTTATAGAGTATTTAGCCTTCTCCCAGGAGAAGTTGAATCCATGTGCAGATAGATAGTTAATCTCCTCAACTCTCGAAAGGGATTGTTCTCGTATTGGTGCAATCACCTTTACCTCAGGAGCCATAACTTCAAAAACAAGATCAAATCTCACTTGGTCATTCCCTGCGCCGGTGCTGCCGTGAGCAACATAAGAGGCATTAAGTTTTTTTACATGTTCAAGCACGGCAAGTGCCTGAAAAATCCTCTCTGAGCTTACAGATAGAGGGTATGTGGAGTTCTTGAGGATATTGCCGAAAAGAAGGTACTTTATCCCTTTTGTGTAATACTCCTCAGTAACATCAGCATTGACGTGAGTTGTGGCTCCAAGCTCAAGTGCCCTCTCTTCAATTCTTGCAGCCTCATCTGCGCTAAAACCTCCGGTATTTACCATAATAGTGTGAACCTCAAGCCCTCTTTCGTTTTTAAGATAGGGTACACAATACGATGTATCCAGCCCTCCGCTGAATGCTAAAACCACTTTCTCTCTCATTATATCATTTTTTAAACGAAATTATCGAATTAATCTTTACTAACGGATTTATTATTAGAGTCTTTCCTACAGATACAATCACAGGAGCAATTTTTGATTTAGACTTTTCTGCAGGGTCATACAACAGACCTGTACAGAGACACATCTTGTAGTCGTTCCTCTGAAGAACATCAAAATTTCTACACCCCTCGCAGCCCTTCCAGAAATCCTTATCATCTGTAAGCTCCGAAAAGGTTACCGGCTTAAAACCAAGCTGGGTATTCATCTTCATAATTGCGAGTCCGGTAGTTATACTAAAGATCTTGGCATCGGGATAGAGCTTTTTTGACAGTTCAAATACTTTACTCTTAATCCTCTTAGCAAGGCCCTGGTTTCTAAATCTATGAGCAACTATAAGTCCGGAGTTTGCAACATATTTACTGTGACTCCATGTTTCAATATAGGCAAATCCGGCCAACTCCTTTCCTTCAAGTGCTATCACTGCCTTGCCGGCAACCATCTTTTGTGCAATATAGTCCGGAGATCTCTTTGCTATTCCTGTACCACGCTCAAGGGCAGAAATATAGACGAGTTCGCAGATAGCATCTGCATATACAACGTGACTTGCATCAGTCACATAAATGTTTACATTCATCGTAGAATTAAACAATATAAATTAACAATATGTAGATTTGTTGCAGGAGACAATACCTGCGTAGATTTACGGCATCAGAGGCCGTATATATAAAAAATTGCCCTTCCTAGGCACATCGTCGGACGTGTCTATGGTTAAAATTAGAGTTTATATGTTGGGCTGCATTTTTCATTATCGGGGCAAAGGTAAAAGAAATATTTATAAAATCACTACCTTTGGCTACTAAACTTAAAAAAATATGGAACATACTACAAGCAAACCCAAAGGGCTGCCGGAAAATGCCTATCGGGAATTAAAGGAAGGAGAAGAGTATAAACCACTTATGTCTCCCGAAAAAAACTATCCTGAGGTTACTCCATGGTCAGTATTTATGGGTGTAATTATGACTGTCATATTCTCTGCTGCAGCTGCATACCTTGGATTGAAAGTAGGACAGGTATTCGAAGCAGCAATTCCCATTGCAATTATTGCCGTAGGACTCTCCGGTGCACTTAAAAGGAAGAACGCTCTCGGAGAGAATGTTATTATACAATCTATCGGAGCAAGCTCAGGAGCTATAGTGGCAGGAGCAATATTTACTCTGCCTGCACTGTACATTCTTCAGGCAAAATACCCCGAGCTTACTGTAGATTTTGCAAAGGTATTTATGAGCTCACTTTTAGGTGGTGTGCTGGGTATTCTGTTTCTGATTCCATTCCGTAAATACTTTGTGTCAGATATGCACGGTAAGTACCCTTTTCCGGAAGCGACAGCTACAACTCAGGTTCTTGTTAGCGGAGAGAGCGGCGGAAGCAGTGCAAAAGTACTACTTGTAAGTGGCTTGATTGGAGGTATTTACGATTTTATAGTCTCAACTTTCGGCTACTGGTCAGAGGTTTTTACTTCGAGAGTACTCCCTTATGGAGAGATCGTTGCAGATAAGGCAAAGGTTTTGTTCAAAATAAATATAGGTGCTGCCGTTCTTGGATTAGGTTACATTATTGGATTGAAATACGCTTTTATCATATGCTGTGGATCGATGCTTGTATGGTTTGGAATCATCCCTCTGATGAATATTCTTTTTGGTGCACAGGTTATTGATCTTATGGGAACCGGTATAACACAGACAATCTCTGAGATGTCTCCTGAGCAGATATTCAGAGATTACGGCAGGCATATAGGTATCGGAGGTATTGCTACTGCCGGAGTTATTGGTATAATACGATCTGCAGGGATAATTAAGAGTGCTTTTGGAATGGCAGCCAAAGAGTTTAAGGGTGGATCGGTGAGCTCTGCAAATACAAAAAGGACACAGAGAGATATTCCGATGAAGATAATTGCAATCGGAATTGCAGTTACTTTGGCTGTAACATTTTTATTCTTCTACTTTGGTGTTGTCAACAACCTCTTTCACGCCGTTATAGCAATTGTTGTTGTTGGAGTTATAGCCTTTCTTTTTACAACTGTTGCTGCTAATGCAATTGCAATTGTGGGGACAAACCCTGTGAGCGGGATGACTCTTATGACACTCATTCTTGCATCAGTAGTTATGGTTGCCTCAGGGCTTAAGGGAACGGCAGGGATGACTGCTGCACTTATAATAGGTGGTGTGGTGTGTACCGCTCTTGCTGTTGCAGGTGCATTTATAACCGACCTAAAGATAGGCTACTGGCTGGGGACTACGCCTGCAAAACAGCAGCAGTGGAAGTTTCTTGGGACACTTGTAGCAGCTGCAACAGTTGGTGGGGTTATGATTATTCTGAATAAAACTTATGGTTTTGTGGGTGAGAATGCTCTGGTAGCACCACAGGCGAATGCAATGGCGGCTGTTATTGAACCCTTGATGTCCGGTGGTGGTGCTCCATGGCTCCTTTACGGAATCGGGGCAATTATATCAGTTGCTCTCACTCTCTTTGGAATTCCGGCACTTGCATTCTCTCTTGGAATGTTTATACCTCTGGAGCTTAACCTTCCTCTTATGGTTGGTGGTGCAATCGCATGGTATGTATCCACACGCAGCAAGGATGATAAGCTTAACAATGCCAGAAAAGATAGAGGAACTCTTATTGCTTCCGGTTTTATTGCCGGTGGTGCTCTAATGGGGGTTATAAGTGCAATAATCCGTTTTGCCGGTATAAATCTTACTAGCAAAGAGTGGATGGAATCTGCCTCTGCCGAGTACCTTGCCCTGTTTATGTATGCAATTGTTATTGTTTATCTTGCATGGGACAGTTTACGCGCAAAAGAGGAGAAATAGTTTTAGTTTAGTATTATAAATAATCGCTTAGCAATTATGGAAGGTAATATTTGGTTCGCTTTCGGGCTTACTCTGTTAGCAGGTTTATCTACAACAATAGGCAGCGCTGTTGTCCTTTTCTCAAAGAGATTTTCTCCAAAATTTCTTGCAGTCTCGCTTGGTTTTTCTGCCGGTGTTATGATATTTATCTCTCTTGTAGAGATATACGGCAATG